>JAWXBT010000302.1:0-2875 GCA_034440315.1 bacterium | reverse complement strand
TGAAATTGATAGTGCCAAAGTAATAATTGATGAAAAAATGAAAGAAACGCTAAAGCCTTATGAATATAGTATTTATAAATTAATCTATATTGAAAATAAAAGTGAGCAAGAGGCTGGAAAAATTTTAGACTACAAAAAATGCAATAATAGTGATATTCCAGGATATCAAATTATTCGTAAGGTAAAAAAACGAATTGTTGAAAGAGCGAGAGAAATTATAAATGAAGAGGGTTTAGTATAATGGCCGAAGAAGAATACGAATTAACAAAAGCGGATAAAAAATACATTTTAGATAATGTTTCTACTACTGATTTAGTTACAATGACCCGGTACATTACCGGTGATGAAAAAGCAGACGGACGTAATAAAATTGGTAAGAAGATTAGAATTTTTGCTTCAGAATCCGGTTTAGAAATTGAGACTTCCCGGTACAGAAAGAAAGATCCGTACATACTAGAAGTCGAAGCCCAACAATTCATTGAGTCCAACATAGGAAAAATGGAATGGATGGAAATGGCTAAACATATATTTCAAGATAAGGGTATCGCGTCAAGGGACATGCGTGCTCAGGCGGTCTATAATTACATTAAAGAGGTCGCCCCTACCTATATCCGCTCTAACGATGAAATAGTGGATGAAGAAACCTACGAAGCGCCTAAGAGTCTTTATCATTTAGTCAATGTTGTGAATAGATATGTACAGAATCCAAATGATGAACTGAAAATGTATTATGAAAATATTCGTTGCCATGACGATATTAAAAAGCTTCCAAGTCAAGAAATAAAGAATCTTAGGGCACTTCATGGGTTTATGAAGATTCGTAGGTTTAGCATTCAAGCGAGTGGTTATAAAAAAAAGCACTTGAGGGATCTTTTCGAATCAACTTTTGTAGGACATACCTACGACAAACCGGACTTATTAAGAGAAGAGGTGGAGCAATATATCTCATTGGCGGCTGAAACAGTTACTTGTGTAAGTATAGAAGCTCAAATTCAGATGCTGGAAATTCAAATCGACGAAACTCTTAATGATAACTCTATAGATGCTAAACGACTTAGTATGACCTATGTTGAGTTGTTAGATAAATCTAGAAGAAATTTAGATTCTGCCAAAAAACAAGTCGCTGATCTTCAAGATTCTCTCGTTGGCTCTCGCGCCACTCGGCATAAAAATCGTCTAGCCGCTACATCCAATCTCCACGAATTCATCAAGATGTGGAAAGAAAAGGCTGGTAGAGAACTTATGTTGCAGGCCGCAAGGGACAGACAAGCTTTACTGAGTGAAGAAGTTGAGCGTTTGTCAGCCTTGGATACTATTAAAGCACATATATTTGGGCTTGACCCGAAGAGCATTATTAAGTAAAATAAAGAATAAATGGCATTTGTTTGTTTGGTGGATAAGACAGAATTTGATGATTTGGATGCCCTGCACTATCATCTTAAAGAGCTAAAAGTTTCCCAGAAGACTTACTATCTTCAATATTGCAACAAGAAGGATTTATTAACGGGAGAGACGTTGGAATTTAAGTCTGTCGAACAGTATTTAAGCAACGACTTCCAAGACAAGAATAACCTTAAAAAATACCTCAAAACAAACGTCGAAGAGGGAAAAAAATGGTCTCTTAACTGGCTTAAATTGAGGAAGGAATCGAAAAATCTTCGGTGGGCTCCCTCGCAGGTTGAATTAAGATCCCTTCCGTGTCCAACAATTCCTTATTTTGATTTTATCGGTGGCTATAATAAAATTTGTACTGAAATGGGTATGCAGTTAAAATATACCAACGAAGATTTGGTATTTAAAAAACTCCCAGTTGAGGCAAAGATTATTGTGGATAGTCGAGAACAAAAACCGCTATCTTTTAATAACTCGGTTATTGAGGCCGTAAACGTTGGCGATTATGCGCTAACAAAACCATATGATAAAAAAATCTACGTAGAGAGAAAGAGTCTATTGGATTTTATAGGTACGCTTACAAAAGATCTTGGACGCTTCGAAAGAGAAATAGAACGAGCTGTTAAAGATAAGAGCTATATTGTTATGTTAGTCGAGAACGACATTAATGACTGTTTGGGTTTTACCTTTCTGGCCAAAAAATACATTGGTTTACGATATGTAAAAACCACGCCAGCACATGTATTTAAAAATTTGAGAGATTTGCTCCAGAAATATGATAACTTCCAAGTTCTATTCGTCAATGGACGTATCGAAGCGAAAAATGGCGTGATTAAGATTTTTGAGTTGGGTGAACAAGTAAAGAAGACTGACCTTCAGTTATTCTATGAACTAAAAAAGTTAGTATTATTATAAATTATGGCTTGGGACGCAGGAAAAAATCGTATAAAGAAATGGGAAGATACAAATGAAAAGTTATCGCAACTAGAAGGAGAGTTAACTGATCAGGAGGCTATGGAGACTTTCGCCGAATACTTGTTTGCCAATCCAAGTATTTGTTTGGAATTATTGGCAAATTTAAAAATTTACCCCCTTCAAGAGCTAATGATAAAGGGATGGATGAGAAATGATTATTCGATGGCAATTTGGGGCCGAGGCATGAGTAAATGCATAGACATTAATAGCTCAGTATTAACGAACAAGGGAATTATTCCAATAAAAAATGTGGAAGTTGGCGATAATATTTATGCCGAAAAGGGCGTTCAAAAAGTATTAAATAAATGGTTTAATCCAGAAGAAGACGGATTTAAAGTTACGACAAAAAAAGGCTATAGTTTTATCGCAAAGAAGGGTCATAAATTTAAAATTTACGATCCAGAAACATTTGAAACCAAGTTTATAAATATAGAAGATACTCGTTTAGAGAATCTTATTCCAATAAAAGTCGGTCCTAATTACTGGGGAAATCAAAGTTTAGATTTTG
>JAWXBT010000301.1:0-2614 GCA_034440315.1 bacterium | reverse complement strand
GGGAATATCCGCAATGTAAGCTTCGTCTTCTTCACTATAGAAAATATTGATGTGATAGTCTTTCATGGTTAGTCTCCTAGTTGTAAGTTATCCCAATATTTCAAAATATATTGCGATCGCCTATACTTAGTCAGCAAAATATCTTACCCAATGTCTTATCTCTTGAACTAGTAAGTGAACTTTGGTACTCGGATTAGCAATCAATTCTAAAACGCCATCTTGAGTCTTTAAAATAACTTCAGCCCGTCTAATTGCTTCAGACTCATTGCCAATTTCCTGTATCACTTCAATGACGCTTTTCTGATTTTTTGAGGATTTACGATGATCATAGATGTATGTAGAATAATTTGGATGCTTTCTTATGGCATCTTGAAGACTTCCATAGATATCATCTCGATGCAACGGTGGATATCGAAAAAGATTTTCTGAATTTAAACATGGTAAGCAATAGATATCTTGCAAATGAAGCAAAAGCCAAAGCTCAAAAACCTCGTTGCTATAGGCAATTTCAAACTTATTTCTCTTTGCCTTAGTTAAAGCAGTATTAAATCTCTTTACTTTCGCTCTATCTAAATGAGCATCATCTCTATCAAAAACGACCCAAACATAATCAACTTCCCTATTAATTTTTTTGGATAAATCTACATTCTCTTGAATTGCTCTCTCTACTACTCCTAACGGATCTCTACCAGTACCGACTGGCTCGATATGTAACGTTTTAGGTGGAAATAGGTTAATAAATTGCTTGAAATATTGTGGTTCGGTTTTCTGATCCTCACAGACAATCAAAAAAACATACTGATACTTCTTAATATTTAGTGGACGCTCGTCTTTATCCTTAGCCGCTTTTTTCTCGACTTTACCCCTTGTTGCCATTGCTGCTTACTCCTACAGGATTAAAATTACCTAAAACAGGCACTGCACCATATCTACCTTCAAAATATCTTTTCTCTTTATCAGTATCAGGTCTTTCTTTTGTAGACTTTAAGTTAGCTCCATTTTTATCAAGATATACAAAGTCAGATAAAGAGTAAAATTCTGTTGATTCCCATTCATTTTTTTCGCAAAAATAGATTTGATCCCTTCGCAGGCTGGCGTAAGACAATAAATTGGTGTCATGGGTGGCAAAGATCAATTGAGCATTATTAATATTAATCTCCTTATCCAAAAACATATTGATCGTATGAAGCGTCATGATGGGATGCATTTTCGCTTCAATTTCATCGATTATTAATACTCCACCGTTCACCAAAACCCATATTACTGGACCACTCAAATTAAATACTTTTTTAGTACCTTCTGATTCTTTCTCATCTAATTTCCAAGTGTGTAGTCTAGAAGTCTTTTTACCTTCTTTGTCATACGTATAGTGTTTAGAAGAGACGCTATATCCTTTTTTGCCTGTAAATGTACCAATCAAAACGCGCCTCAATTCTTCTGGAATTTCTTCATCCAAATCAGCCTTATCAAAATCTTTAGCTATAACTTCTAGATCAACAATCCCTAAATTAAGATCGGTAAAATACTCCTTAATTTTTTGATGATAGTCTTCATCTTCACACAATTTAACAGTCGCTATTGCTTCGTCTTCTGTTTTTAGCCCATCAACGATAATGTAATGCTGAAACCATTGGAAAATATTTTTGGCTTCTCTAATATTAAATGTGTCACAGGCTGACAAAAATAATGCGTTATGTTTAGTGGCTTCTATCGCCGCATCAATTACCTTTGAAGAACCTTTTAGCCCTGAAGAGACTTCTATGATATCTTTACTTCTTTGAAATAGATTGACTTCTCTTCCTACCGATTTCTTAAATAACCACTCGGAAACTATTTCTAATTGATTAAACTCAAATCCATATCTATACCGATTTTCTGAAATCAAAAAAGTAATTTCAAAAGAAGTAGGCTTTTCATTCCAACTCTCTCTCAGTAAAAAAGGTTCATAGGGCAATTTTTGAGTAGATGGAAAACGCGCAGAAAGATTAATGATTATATCTAGAGTAAGCATTGCTTTTAAAATATTTGACTTGCCGCTGGCATTAGCACCGTACATGGCTATAGCATTCAAAGCCTCGTGCTTACCCATCTTAATGATATTCTCCAGATACTCTTTCTGTTTTGGAGCAGGGACTAGGCTTAACACCTGTTCTTCGCCTATGGATCTATAGTTAGAGACTCTAAATTCTATCAACATAAGATTTTTTACAGTATTTATGTAAAATGGTATAAGTTCACTTACTTAAAAGTAGTGAGCCTATACCATTTTGTCAATCAATAATCTCGATTTGCTGGAAATTAGAATTTTACACCATTTTAAAATTTGTTGAGTTCCTGATAATGATCGCAAATCATCATCCATAAAACTACGATCGACTAAACCACTAAACCAGCGATCGACTTTAAAATCTGCAACACATCATAAAGACGATTAGAACGCGACAACATCGAATAGGTTTCCGAAAAATCGTAGTCGCGACGTTCTCGATCGACCTTCAAAAAGATAAAACTATTGCCATTCGTAATCATTCCAAACAAAGGAACTTGTTCTAATGGAGATGCCATAACATAGGCAAGAGTTTGGGGAATCCCCATCTCAACATCAAATTCAGTT
>JAWXBT010000300.1:0-5771 GCA_034440315.1 bacterium | reverse complement strand
TGACGGATTTTCGGAATCATAAAAAAGGTCCCTAATAACATGCCAAGCAGTCAAAATATATTGAGTTCCATTCGAGTGTGCTGTCCCATTGGATCCAATAATTACCCCAGTGCCAACTGTTTCATTGCCACTAACTTGTACGGTAGGTGCCATTAGATTATGCAGTAGCAATCCATAATCTTTTTGTAGAGATTTTTCTATTGATCCGATTGCTTTATTTGATGAGGTCAGACGATTTTCTACGGTTTGATCAAATTCATCTATCGAACGATGAAGATCTGCGATCCGTTCGGAGAAACTCTCATCACTGTTTGCCGCATCCAAAGATAACCCATCCAGTTCCGCTCGAAAGCCCGAAACCATTATTGCGACTTGGGAGATCTCCTCAGTGATTAAGGATTTCTGTGCATCAGAAGATCTCTCAATCCCCACTAGCCGAGTATTTAAAAGACTCACTTCTATATTTTGTTCAGTTAGTGCCGATAAAGATGAGGCTTCAAGATCGCATATTGCTTTATGCAGATCGCCCAGATGGTCCGTTACAAGGGCATCGCGAACTGAAAGTGCACTGCGATCCTTTTCGAGTTCGGCGATACGATCTTCTAATGTATCAGTACGTCTATATTCAGCGGCTCCAAATCCCAAAGCACCGAGCGCTAACGCTATGGCACCTCCTGAAGCTACATTGGAATTCAGTCTCGTCATTACAGACATAATACGCCTTATTAGGAAGTAACAAAGGGAACATTATTAATTTAGCCGTACGGTTTTGCCGGATTTTTATCTTAGTTAGGACATGGTGTGAAGGTGACACCCGCCTAAAATACCGGCGTACTGTCATCTTTTTTTAGGTAAAGGAAAACCAATTATACTTAGCAAAGTTGTCTAGGTACTGTGGTGTGGGCTAAAAATTGTTTTCTTATTTAAAGTGAGAGCATGAATTTGGAGTTACTCGATTAGGGTTTGAGACAAGAGAGGGTAAATTGATTGATTTCTGAAGTAAGCAGAGAGTTTGGAGTTTATTTATCTTTGCACCATCATTGATGTTTTTACTTGGGAGGTACTTGGGTTTAATATTTCAAGGCATCATAATTCCAGGTTTGTAAGATTGACGAATGTTAAGTAAAACCGAAGGTTTTCAAGAGAAAAGTATTCGGAAATTACATACTGGGATGACTATATATATGGGCCTGTTGCGAAACTCTCTCCTACTGCAAAAAGAGATCTTTGGCCTGCGACTTCGTCAGTCATAGAGAGAAAATCCTCAACATCTCCCAGTGGATATGCTTGCAGTTTTCTCTCTCGATTTCCTCGTCTCGGCTCAAATCTCTCTTTTCTCGTAACGGAGGTAGTTTTGCAACAGGCCCTATATCTTGGCTTGCACCAAGTTGCCCGATTCGTACCGTTTTAGGCCGTAGTTAAATAACGTAATGGCAAAAGCCAGCATCCCAATGTTGAAAAGTGCCACAATTGCCAAATTTTGCCATTCGAAATTTCTTACAAGCTCCACTGGCATAATCAACACAAACCAAGCAGGTACAACCGTGCAGATAATTAATTTTAGCCCTCCTTTAAAAGCACTGGGTGGATAAATACCAAACGTAATTAGGGTCCAAAAAATGCTTTCGGCAGCTTCTTGAAAATTTCCCACAAAGAAGGAGATGGAATGCACTATCACCATAAAAGAGAACATTCCAATGGCTGCGAAGATAGCAGCTAGCATAAATATAATAACCCCTTCAAGGCTAGGATCTGCAAAAACGAAAAAGGCACCAATCCCGTATACGATGTCACCTACTCCGCTAAAAAGTACGTTACTGAGGGCAACATGCCAAAGAACATTCTTTGGAAAGGTTAGGTAATAATCAAGCTCACCTCTATATATCATTCTCGAGATATCGAATGATCCCCCTAAAAAAGTTACAAAGAGGCCAAAGGCAAAACAGTTAAGCCCAAAAAGAATCATCGTATCTTCGAATTGCCAGCCATTTACAACTGGAAATTTTTGATGATAAATCCACCAACACGCCACCCAGCAGATATCATTCAGCATCATGCCTATGGCCTGAGTGAGGAAAGCAGCGCGATATTCAAAGGCCGACATGAATCCCTGTTTTACTAAAATAAATGTGAGTTTTAAATATTTAGCCACCATTGAGCGATATCCTCTTAACACTTGATCTAAACATACACACAAGCACTAGGCTCGTGCAGCACAACCAAAAAAGTTGAATTGAAATAAACTGCAAGAACTTTTCCGAACTGAATCTCACAGTTATTTCAGAAGCTGAATAAAATAGTTGTGCAAACGGTAATCTCTCAACTACCGTTCTCATCCAGTCTGGAAAAATTGCCGGTGGCAAAATCATGCCTCCTAACGCTATGTAAAGCTTCTGATAAATCCAACGAAACGCCGATACCTCTTCTAGCCAAAAAGCTAGTAGGCCAAGTATTAATTGAATTATCGCATGCAAAGTTCCCCCTAAAAATAGAAGCAACGCCCCGGCGCAAAAACTCTCAAAGCTTATTGGGGCCGTCCCAACCAATAGCCAAGCAGCAAGTGCTCCAGTACATATACTCCAGAAAAGAGGCATCAAGCTTCTGCCCCAAAAAGTGAAATACTGTAGCAAGATATAGGAACCAGGCCGCAACAATGAATATGTTACATCTCCTCTTTTTACCTCTTCGGAGATTAACTTAGCCATGTCAGGACTTGTTAGGATTCCGAACGATTGAGTTAGTGCAACCATCCAAACAACAGTAGATACCGTAAAGCCCTCCACCTCTGATAAATACTGGGACTTGAAGCTGGCTTCATAAAGCTGGGCTAAGATCCAAATTCTGAACCCAATAAAAGTAACACGGGCCAGCATGTTTATAAGATAAACATGCTCTGTTCTTAAATTGATCCAGAAAACCTCCCAGTATTTTCTGACTTTCTTACTAAACATTTTACACTCTGTGTGCTTTATAAATTGTTGCAATTATCTCTTCCAATTCTGGCTCAAAGATATTTATATCAGCCAACTTGAAATTGCGTGTGGCGTACGAAAGCAACCTTTCAATCGACGCACCATTATTAGGAAGATCAATCTTAAGATTAAATTTCCCTCGCTCTGTAATTTTACCTTCCTGATAATCGAAATTTTCAGTCCCCCCTTCCAAAACAAGCTCTACTGTCTTGGAATTTATATAGTTCCTGCGAAAATCCGAAGTAGATCCATCGTAAATTATCCTTCCATAATTTATCACCACAGTGCGCTTAGATAAGGCTTCAATGTCTCCTGCGTCATGCGAAGTTAGAAAGATAGTTACCTTCTCTTTCTCATTAATAAACTTAATTACCTCTCTAATTTGCTGCTTGGCTACGATATCAAGTCCAATAGTAGGCTCATCCAAAAACACGACCTTAGGCCGATGCAAAAGTGAACCAACAACTTCGCAACGCATCCTTTCACCCAAGGATAATTTCCGAACCGGAGTCTTGATATATTTCTCAATCGCAAAAGCATCCACCAAAAATTTTAGCCTCTCCTGATATGCAGCTTGATCTAATTCATACAGATGCGAGAAAAGATTAAAACTATCGATCGGTGGAAGATGGAACCACAACTGAGATTTCTGACCGAAAACGGAACCGATATGAAAAGCCAGCTGAGTTCTGTGCTTGGCAGGGTCGAGATCAAGCACCGACATATCTCCGCCAGTTCGTGACAGAATCCCAGTCATCATTTTAATAGTGGTACTTTTGCCCGCTCCGTTCGGCCCGATAAAAGCTAGAACTTCACCCTCTTCCACATTAAATGAGATATTATCTACCGCCCGAACTTCTTTATAAGTTGCGGAAAACATCCGTTTAAAGCTCGATTTAAATCCAGCCTCCTTCTCTTTAACCTGAAAGGATTTTGTCAGGTCTTTAACTCTAATAATCATAAATCACTCGCATTTCTTAGTTAATACGGCATAAGACTTCCTCGCTTCAATAAACCAAAAGGCAGAAAGCTTAATGCGCATAACATTAAGGTATCTTCCATCGGTATATTGATTGATCACCAGATGTCTTGCACCTGGTTAAGAAGTTAGAGATTCGGAAGAATGGTTAACTTGCTACTCAGATACACACACAATTCACTATCTACCCATAACCCAGTTTTTTCGACGGCATACCCGCTATCGGTCGTATCCGGCATCCCGACACACGGCAAGTGTGGCCGCGCAACAATGCTAGTCCGCTGAACGGAGTGCTCTACTGAGTTATGGTTAAGTTTATGTTTCACTGAGTTCTTACTTATTAAAAAACTGATAATTTGAAAATTAGCACGCAGGTGTTGGTTGTCAAGAAATATTTTCTTACGAGAATGGTCAATCAAGTCAGTGGAAGCTATTATATCAAAGAGCTTTAGACCCATTCGTATAGCAAATCGACTTTATTGTACTCGCATAAATCTCTGAATTTTCACTAAACTTGAGGCTAATTCCTGTCGATAATACATTTCTTCTATCAGAGATTTGAATCGTGAGTGCACTATTGCTATTTTTGACGATCGAAACGTCCTCATTCATAGAGGCATTCATAAACAAATAGGCGACAAACTTTTTGATGATTGTTAAAAACTTTATGGATAGAGCTTCATTTACAACACGATTGCTGGCTACTCTCATTGACGGTGTTATTATTATTGTTTTAATGGTTTTAAGCGTTGTCGCCCTTACGATCTTTGCGAAATATGGTTTAGAGATTACTGATACCAACACTATCAAAGGATTTGTAAAGACTACCTGGGTTACTTACATAGTAACGATACCTTACTATGCAACCGAGATTTTCTTTTCTGGCTCTCCTGGAAAACGAATTTTCGGAATCTATATTGGTGATGCTGAAGGGAATCGCCCAGGAAACAAGTTGAAAATTTGGCGAATGATTTGCAAAATGCCGGGGTTGCTCGCCCTTCCTATCTTGGTATTTGGTTTACTTTATATTTTGATCTTTAAAAACATGAGTAAATCTGTTTTCGCGTTTGGGATGGATTTAATATGGCTAGCAAACGTTGCTAATTTCATTGTTATGCTGGGCAGTCTGATGGCACTTTCTTATTCCCGTGAGGCATTGCATGACAGACTCTCTGGCACTGGAATTTTCCATGGCCCTATGCCCCAGGATGCCGGTCCGACAATTCGGTCAGGCCGCATTAACGAATCGCCACTCCTGCGGCCGCCACCTCGCAATAACAATGCGGTAGATAAGCTGCTGTTTAAGTAAACAAACAATTTTCCTTTCTATTTAGAAACTTCAAATAGTTCTTTCAGGCACTACTCTAATCTTAAGCGGAGGCTCTTAGAGTAGCTGGAATAATTGGGTAAGCTGCATTTAGGTTTATTCTTCTATCTTGGTTAAACAGATTATTACAAGTTTTCTAAAAACAAAATTTCTTTCGGAAGTATCCCTCTGTGACCCGGAGATTCAAAAAGATGAGAAAAATATCCTGCTGTATTTGGAAAGACAATAACATCACCAATATCAGGTAAACGTGGAAAAGCTATCCGCCTGCGAGAGATAAAATCATTTTCAAGACAGTAATCTCCGACTAGAATTCCGGAAAAATTCGATTCTTCTTGGTTCTGATTTGGTAATAGAACTGGATCTATTAGATATTCAAGGCTAGAAGTTCGAAGCTGAGTATGATTCATTCCAAGACCAATATGAGTATCTCCGGAAATTACTTTCTTTATGCCTCTTACTTCAGCCAAAGTCACACCGCAACCATCTAGAC
>JAWXBT010000299.1:0-7929 GCA_034440315.1 bacterium | reverse complement strand
TTCTCTAGGAGTCATTTTGCAGAAACAGGGCAATTTGACAGAAGCCCTAAATTATTATCAAAAAGCCACTGAAATCCAACCAGAATCCTTAAAATACAGAAAGAATTTTGCAGCAGCTCTCACCACTCAAGGCAAGGTAGAGGATGCAGTGATTGCTTACCGCAATGATATTCCTAGCCATCCAAGTACAGCCTTGAAAAAAATAGTTAAACAGGCTTGGATTGTTGGCAATCAAATCGACCTAAGTGACTGTACTTATGGAATTTGGCATGATGGAAAAAAAGTGTTTTCCCAGCCGAGTAGTTATTACTATTTTTTAGCGGGTATGGTTCGCACTCATCGCATGAGCAGAATCTTAGAAATTGGAACCTATCGGGGTGGCAGTATCATGTCTATGCACCGGGCTGTGGAGGATAAATCAGTTGCCAAACTCGTCACCATAGATATTAATTTATTTGAAGAAGAGAGGCTGAAAAATTTTACCGAAATTGAACGGATTACAGGAGATGCAGTTAGCACACAAGTAATTTCTGAAGTTGTCAAAAAATTTGCTGGAGAGCCTATCGATCTAATTTATATTGATGGCGATCATAAATATGAGAGTACAATCGCTGCTTACGGCATTTACACTACCCTTTTAAAACCCAGGTTTGTAATCTTTGATGACATCACCTTAAATGACAGTATGTTCAGGATGTGGCGGGAGGTTTTGAGGACACAAGGTGAAAGAGTTATCAATGCTGTGGAAGTAGAACCCAGTATTCGTCCAGAACAAACCAATCCAGGTTTTGGTCTAATTCAAATTCGATAAATCGTCAAGTCAACAAGAAATAACCGCTATGAACCAGGAAGCTACTCAAATTTATTTTCAGCAAGGAAACCAACTCATTAAGGAAGGTAAGATTGATGAAGCGATCGCATCTTACCGCAATGCGATCGCCATAGAGCCTAAAGTCGCCCTACTTCATCACCGCCTAGGAGATGCTTTGCTAACCCGAGGTTCCCTTAATGAAGCCGTTGCCAGTCATCGAAAAGCCGTTGAGCTTCAATCGGAAGTATCGTGGTTTTATTACCGCTTGGGGCAAGCTCTAGCTCAACAAGGTAACTTAGATGAGGCGATCGTCAATTTACAAACTGCCATGCAGCTTGAACCCACTCTACCCGGAATTTACGAAAACTTAGGGAATGTATTGCAGCAACAAGGAAAATTTGATGAAGCCTTTACCTGTTACCTCAAAGCAGTTCAAATAGAACCGAATTCAATTCATGAATACTATGATCAATTGTCCTATTCTGACCTCACTATAAACCAATTAGCAGCAGCGATTTCTTGTTTAAAAGAAATATGCCAATCTCGCCACGACGTACCAGTAATATACACTTTATTAGGCAATTTGCTGACAAAAAAAAATCAAATTGATGCCGCAATATCGTATTATTATACTGCCATGTATAAACAAACCCTAGTCTCTCACCCTGACTTAGTTTCAAAGCAATGGAATTTAGAGCAAGTGCGGGGCCCCAACTTTTTGATTATTGGTGGGATGAGGTGTGGTACTACTTCTTTATATGAGTATTTAACCAAACATCCGCAAGTCGTGCCTGCTCTTAAAAAAGAAGTACAGTTTTGGAGTTGGGAGTACGCTAAAGGAATTGATTGGTATTTAGCTCATTTCCCACCCATTCCAGACGGAGCATCTTTTGTAACAGGGGAAGCAACTCCTTGTATGGGTTCTCCTTACTCCTGGGAACGATTATTCGAGTATTTTCCTAAGATTAAACTTATCGTCATCTTGAGAAATCCTATCGATCGTGCCTTGTCTCATTACTACCATCTCCAGAGATGTCTTGGCTGGGATCGTCGAACTTTTGAAGCCGCGATTCAATCAGAGATGCAAATCATTAAATCCATCGAAGATCCTTCCCTTGTGGATCAAACTTTCTTCGACATTGAATACGGCTATCTCTTGTCAGGGCTGTACGTTTGCTTTCTTGAGAAATGGATGAATCTTTTTCCCAGAGAACAGTTTTTAATTTTGAGGAGTGAAGACTTCTACATCGACGCATCCGTCCAGATGGAAAAAGTTTTCAATTTTCTGGATTTACCGGATTATCAGTTAGCTCACTATGAAAAGTATAACTTAGGAGCCTATACATCTATGAGCGAATCCCTACGTCTTAACTTATCTGAGTTTTTCCAACCATACAACCAGAAGTTAGAGGAATATCTTGGTATGAAGTTTGACTGGCACTGATCGCGCGCGATTGGCTATCATCCATCATTTCAATGAATGATAGTGACAGGTATGTCAATGTTCACGAATGAAAATCAATTATCTACGAGTAACAACAATGAATAACCCCTCTCAAAATCTTTCAAAAACCCTAGAAATAGCTGCTACAGAAGCAGTTATGTGGAAGGAGCATACTTATTACGATCAAGCTGAAAGTTGGCTCTCCGAAGATTATCCAGTATTAATTGAACCATTGATTAAAGATTGTGATTTTTCCGTTGTCATTGACTTAGCAGCAGGTCACGGTCGCAATAGTAATTTGTTGAAAAAAAATGCCAACAAAATCATTGTTGTTGATATTCATCAAGAAAATATTGATTTTTGTAAAAAAAGGTTTGCGGGCGATGACACGTTTGAATTTTTGATAAACGATGGCGTCACTCTGAAAGAAATTGCCGATAACTCTGTTACGCTGGTCTACTCATGGGATGCAATGGTACACTTTGACAGCGATGTTGTCCGCAGTTATATTAGCGAGTTTAGCCGAGTTTTGAAACCGGGTGGAAGAGGCTTGTGCCACCATTCTAACTATGATAAAGCACCGGGTGGATGGTTTCAGTATAATCCCCATGCTAGAAACTTTATGACGGCTAATTTATTTGCACACTACTGTGCAAAAGAGGGATTGCAAGTGTTACGTTCTCAGATAATTAATTGGGGGAAAGGTGACAATCTTGTCAAAGATATGGATTGTATGACACTCTTTCAAAAACCTTTAGATTGCTAATAGGATATACTCAGCTATTAAGTAAGTGTAGATAATTAACTTAAAAATAGCTAGGTTTATCAACCGGGTTTCTTTAAGAAACCCGGTTTCTCGGTGTTAATGCGGAGTTGCAGTCACGCGATAGTATTTAGGGGTTGCCGAACAAAAATAGAAGTCAGATTAGATAAGGATCTCAAGCTTTTTTTGACAAAATAAGTGCTTTCGTTATAGCATAAGCGAGGCTCAAAATCCTTGCACCTTCGTGGGAAATCGCTGGGTAAATTTGGGCACCAAGCCACGAACCTACTATTTTTCGAGTTGTGTAGCCTCGGTTATTCGCTCGCTCCGACTTTTTCAGCAAGCCCTATTTATAGCTGTTTTTAAATCGACATCGAACTCGTGCCGCCCGCTCTCAAGCAATCTGAATGTCAACTACTTAAGTTGACACCAATGGGCAGAGCCTAAGTCCCTACCTGATATCTGTACCTTACTCAGTTGAAAAGCGTTGTAATTGGGTAGGTTGGGGTCAGTTGGATTTCACTTAATTCAACCCAACCTACTACGATGAATACCTTTCAAATTGTCTAGTCAAACTTTTTATTAAGCGCTTCTGCTGTGGTTTTCCAAGCCAGAGAGCGGTTTTCATGCCAGTTTTTCTGGAGTTCAAGTTTTCGGAGCCGATCTTGGAACCCCTCTTCAGACTGCCAAAGATGTTCCACTGTTGTGAGCAAGGTATTAAGCTGTCGCTTGCTCCATTTAGATGTGTCTATTTGCAATAAGTATTGACGCAAATAATATCGCTCCATCGGCAAATTTGCTGACTGAATTAATGATTCATATTCCTTGCCGTACATAGAGAGAGGATAAGGATAATAGGCTATTGACTTTTCTGTGGCAACAGCAGCAGCTAATATCTGCCAATTTACAGCTTGTAAGCCTCTGACCTGACAATATCTGAACTCTCTCAAAATCTCGATTGAAAAAAGTGCCGATAAATCCCGATCTTGGTCTAGCTTAAGCAGATTGTATAAAGAATGCTCGACAAAGTTGATAGTTTCAGGAGTTACATCAATCTTTACTTGAGGACATACAACAACTTCAGCTTTGGCTGTCATAGCGGCTCTGACAAATTCTTCAATCATAAAAGGAAGGGCTATACTATCAGCATGAAATGGCAAAAAATATTTGCCCTCAGCTAGCAAAAATAACTCATTATACACTTCGCCCAAACTCGCGTTCGCCTCCATCTTAACAAATTTACATCTGCGTAAAAGTGTCTTTGCTTCAGCTATCAGTTCTGGTATAGGCTGCTCTGCAGATGCTTTATAGAAAACAACAATATCTAGATTATTGTAAGTTTGTGCCTTGAGACTGGCAAGACATTCTAAAAGATGCTTGCCAAGTTGAGAACAAACAACCCCAATCGTTACTCTAGGATTTTCTGAGGCGATCGCACTAGGTTTCATGAAAGCTTGATTCATATGTTCAAGTCTCTGAGAGAGCAGGCGTTGATTGACTTCCTCAAGAAAAGCGCGATCGGGAACGGATGCCTTTTCTGGAACGGCAGAGACAGCTTGAATCATAGCCTTAGCGAGGGAGTAACAATCCCCTGGTTGAAACCATCGCACGCAAGAAGAGCGACGAATCAAGCCCAAGGTTTCTCTAAATCCCCCAGTATCAGAAACGATCAGATCGATCGGTAACTGTCCCATCTCCAAACCTGTATTCGGAAAATTTTCTTGAGCGCTAGTGAGACAGACTATAGGATAGTGTAAATTTCGGATTAATTCAATTGCTTCCTGACTAAACAAATCGGAAAATATTTTGTAGCTAAACTTACTTCCTAGTTCTTGCTCGATGTACTGCTGACTGTTGAGATGTTTCAGGTGCGATAATTGGAGTGTCACCACTTTACCTAAGAAAAAAACCTGAATTTTATCTCTGATAGAGGCATCCAGAAGATGAAGAGCTTCTAAAAACATTAATAACCCTTTTCTTTCTTCCAACCTCCCAAAAAAGACTAGAGTAATTTTCTCCGCGTTAATATTGTTTTTAATAAGAGTTTGTTTGCCCTTATTATTTAAACACCGATTTTGGGCTTCTAAATCCTCTAGAATAGGAAAACAATATGGCAAATGAATTGCATGAGAGGTTTTCCAGCCATAATGGTCTACTTTATCCTTGAGAAAATATGATAAAAATAAAGGTAAATCAGCCATTTCAAAAGAGAGCTGTTCGTAATGACAAGCAGTCCGAAACCAATCAGAATTATCTATAACATACTTGCCATGTGCCTCACTAATCCAATCATGTCCGCTGTGCATGGTCACAGCGGTAACACAATTATTTCCTAGTAACCCTGCTTGTTTAGCCCTGACAGTATGATATCCGAAGCCAAAGAGTTCTGCAAACTCAACATAGACCCGTGCATTTTTATAAGCAGAAACAATGGCTTGCGCGAACACTAGACTCCGAAAACTCTCGTAGTTAAACCAATCATCGTTCTTAAATTTAGATAGGATTAATTTGTGGATTGGCTGTAACTGCAAAACTTCTTCAACCTCACCTGTGGAGAAGATATGCTTCAGTGCAGCTATCTTAGACTCGCCGCAGAACTTTTTCTCACTTCGACAAAGAATCAGAATAATATACCAACCTTCTGAGGCAAGTTTTTGGCTTAAAGTTGTATAGTAAGTCCCAATCCCCCCATTTTTACCTATTCCTTCGTATTCAGAAGTAACAAGAACAGCTACTTGCTTAGCAGATAGGTCAAATTCTTCAATACAATCATTTTGAAAACTAACTTCAAATCCCATTTGATAGAGGGTTTGCCAATTCGATACTTTTTCCATATTCTTAAATCTTGTTGAAGTAACTAAGTGTTGATCTTCTCTAAATATTAGGTTTAATTATGCCCAAACAGGTGTTTGAGCGATCGCCTGTTTATACTCCCAAGCAAATCCTACCGAGTCGCCACTCCCATTCAGACAAATTATTCAAGGATTCAGGATCGAAGTATTCGCCCTTACCCCTAGAAAAATTCTCAAAATTTGCTAACCAGTTTAGAACCGTCTCGGTTGGCAAAAATGGCGTGTACTTCAAGGATTTCTCTAAATACAAAGCCATTTCACCACTATCTCCCTGACGGTAACTACACCAAGCATCCCATACTAGAGAACCATAATGAACTCGGTTTTCTAACTGCTGTATGCTTTTTGATACGTTTTGTATCTCAGGCTCGGCGGACAATGCCTGTTTGATGACTTCTAGATACTTTCTTAACATCCGCTCTTCGGTAAACATTTTTGTTGCCCTTTGTTGACAAGCCTGCCCCCTTTCTAGTAGTGTTTCTTTGTTGAGAACCCAAGCTAAAAGCGTATTAGCTAATTCTTTCGCTGTCCCCTCTGGATCGACATTAGGATCTGGTAACAATTTTCCTGTATTGCCCAATTGCTCTGGAATACCGCTGACTGCCGAAGCAATGACGATCAATCCTTTTGCCATAGCTTCCATAATACATAGAGGCATCCCTTCTACTTTTGAAGGTAAAATAAAAACATCGCTGGCATCGAGTAAATCGGGAATATCCCAACGTCGTCCCAAAAAATTGACGTGTTCTGTTAAACCTAGTTCCTCGACAGATGCTTTCAGTTCCGCTTCACAATTGTAATAGTCTCCTTCACCAGTTCCTGCCCATACAAAATAAATTTGATCCCAAATAGGACTTTCTTTTAACAATTTAATAGCTTCTATTTGATATTCATATCCTTTGATTTTTGAAAGTCGCGCTGCCGTGAAGCAAACCACAGCGTCTTCAGGAATTTTCCACTCCTGACGAAGTTTTTGACGCACTGATAAAACAGGAGTATCAAAATACTGCGGTGGTCTACCGTAGTGAATTACTCGCCCTGTTTCTGCAGGAAACTGAAAAATATCATGCAAAATGTTTAAATTATTCTGAGAAACAGCAATAACAGCTTTGGCTTGAGTGTAATGATAGGACATTACGTCTATGTAAGGAACTCCATCTTCAAAAGCAAAATCTCTCGGAAATGGTTCAACGACTCCTAACACACTAATGTAGGGTATGGCTAGATCGATCGCAGCCTGTTTAGCGGCAAAATTAGCTAGAGGCCAACCGTCACTAAAAATAACTAAATCTGGTTTGGTAGTTGAAAAAATTTGCTTGGGTTGCTGAATATCTTTAAGAACTCGTGCAAAATCAGTAGTTAGATTAAAGTTAAGCCAGAACTGCTTAATTCCTAGTTCCTTTTGTTGGCGGACTAAAAGATTAGATTGTTTCATTTGCACAGAGGTGACTGTGTAGCCTGCACTGACTAACCCGCAGAGTATCGAGTGATTGTATTGCTGAACTCCTCCTTCCGGTGGATTGTCTGTGTATAGTAAAATATGCTGAGTCATATCTGCTGAGTTTAAATAATGTTGCGGGTTAACCTTAAGGTTCATTACCTCATACCAGACATGGGAACGGCGACCCGGAAAATACTATTTAATTCTCAAATTTAAAAGAGCGATCGGCCTGAAACCGGAAGGACGCGATCGCCATTTTCCCCTCTCTACAACAATTCCCAACTTACATCCTTGCCATATTTAACCCGGATCTGACAGCAAACCCCCGAAACAATAACCATCAAGAGCTGACAGCCAGTTCCACAACTGTGAATACAGGATTTTACCGGCAGTTAACTGGCACAGAACGCAACATCCGCAATTACTGTTTAAGGAAGGAATTAGATATGCAACAGGATGGCATTACCGTATGGTTCACGGGTTTAAGCGGTGCAGGTAAAACTACAATCGCAGCTGAACTGGCTAAAGTTTTACGGCGGCAGGGACACAAAGTAGAAGTTTTAGATGGCGATATCGTCCGCAAAAGTCTCACTAGAGATTTAGGTTACAGTAGAGCCG
>JAWXBT010000298.1:0-5461 GCA_034440315.1 bacterium | reverse complement strand
GAATAGCCTCTTCATGAAATTCCTTAATATTCGAGACTCCCATATTACACATAGTAGATTTTAATTTAGCCATTGAGACATCAATTTTATCTGAAAGACTGCCACTATATGGAACATAGGCATCAACACCTTCTTCGAAAACTAGTCCTGGTTTTTCACCACCTTCTTTGTATCTTTCCCAATTTCTTGCTCTGTTAGATCCCTCACCCCAATAAGGCTTATACATTCCACCTTTGTAGGTTACTTTAGGAGTTGGGCTTTCTTCTGTCATGGCAAAATATTTACCCATCATTACAAAATCAGACCCAATAGCAATTGCCATAATAATATGTGTATCATTATTTAAACCACCATCTGAGCAGATTGGAACATAAATTCCAGACTCCTTTAGATATGCATCTCTAGCCGCGGCGACATCAAACAAAGCAGAAGCCTGGCCACGCCCAATACCTTTTTGTTCACGTGTAATACAAATAGATCCACCACCAATACCAACTTTAACAAAATCTACTCCTGCAACTTCGACAAGATATTTAAAACCCTCGGCTGAAACCACATTACCGCCACCAATTACTAAATCATCTCCGTATTGCTTACGAAGATATCTAATTGCATCTGTTTGCCACTCTGAAAATCCATCGGATGAATCAAAACAAACACTATCAGCACCAGCTTCTATTACAGCCTTTGCACGCTCTTTATAATCAAAAGTATTAAGTGCCGCTCCAACAAAAAGTTGTTTATTATCATCAGTTAACTCATCTGGATTTGACTTATGATCGAAATAATCTCTTCTGAACACCAATGATCTTAAATTTCCTTCTTTATCTACTACAGGCAAACATTCCTTTTTTGCTTTCCATAATCTTTCTGTCGCATCCTGTAAGGTGACACCTTCATATTCTAAAACTAAATTTTCTAACTTCGTGCAATATTCGATTACTGGTCGGGATAGATCGTCTTTAAATTCCCAGAAATCCTTGCTTTTTAATAATCCAATTAGTTTTGAATGCGCTTTGCCGCCTTCAGTAATTGGAATTGTTGAATGTCCAGTTCGATTACGCATCTCAACTGCTTCGGCTAGAGTGGCACTAGGTGAAAGATTAGAATCTGAAACTACAAATCCAGCTTTATGCTCTTTGACTTCCTTAACCATGTGAGCTTGAGAATCAATCGACTGAGAACAATAAATAAAGCTACAACCACCTTTTCTAGCCAAGGCAGTTGCTAACTTTTCACCAGAAACAGCTTGCATGGCAGCAGAAACAATAGGGATGTTCAATTGCCGCTTTGGGCCTTGAGATTCTTTGTATTTTTGTATGCTAGCGACTAAATTTATATTACTAGGCACATGTTTCTTTGTAGTAAGCCGCGGAACAAGAAGGAATTCGTTGAAGGTGCGGGAAATATCGTCGATGATTTTCGCCATTATGATTACCTAGAAAGATAGATGGTTAATGGCGATAGAGTATAACAGAGAGGGGATTATTAAGAAAGCAGGCTGAAGAATTGTCAATTCAGGTTATTTTAATGCTTCTGAATAGTTTTCTTCTCTAGCATCAGCTCTTTCAATCAGTACACAATCTCCGCCAGCAACAGGATGTATAATTCCATCAATAATTACTGAATCTTCAGTTTCAAGTTTCACTGATTCCACCTGCAAAGTGCTCGAAAACTTAAAATTTCTTCGACTGCCAGATGCCAGAGTTAAATTAAGAGAAGCTTCAATACCAGCTCTACCTAATCCAGCAACCACTTCATTAAGGGGCTGATCTCCTTTTGGTCTATAAATCACAGAGACTTTTGGATCTGCCACACGAGAAACATCTTCAAATGGACTTGTTGGATTAAGTTCTGGGCTTACTAAAATGGCAGCCCTTGCATATGCTGGGTGTCCAACGGTTGAGATTTTACCACGGGCACTTGCTTTAGCAGCAAAACGAAGTTTTTTTAAACTATACCCGGTATCTTTAAGAGTTGAAACGTCGTACTGACTTGCATCCTCTTGAAAATGTCGAGGACAAATCGCCACTCCCCATAAAGAATTTTCAATCACTGGAGTCAAAATAACTATAATACTTCTTCTTTCTGAGCCTTCCAAAAATACAATTTTTCTCTCCTGTTTTGGAAAAGCCATCTTAAAACCTCCCGCAAAACTTGCTGAAAACGGATCGGAAAGCTTAGCTAAAAATGATTCCTGATCTAATTCTAAATATGTAGAAAATGACGGTTTTCCTTGAATTGGACTCTCCCAAAAAAGCTCCACGGAGATTGAAGTTTCTGCTTGAGCCTCACTCCCAATCCAATATCTCTCTTTTAAAGTTTTTGCTTCTGAGTTTAATTCGTAATTAAAACTACTCACGGGAATTGGAAAGGTTTCAGATTTTAATTTTGTGGCTGACAGGAAATATTTTGTAATTTCCGCATTAATGCGCGGTAAGTCTTTTATAATTCCTGAATGTTGCTCCTGGGCATAACAAATAGTGCAACTCAAAAGTAAAAAAAACAGGAAAGAATTTATTCTAATTCTCATTTTATACCACAAAATAATAAACCACTTTCAATAGTTTCTAAGTCCGTCCAAATTGATACTTTCTCATACTGATACCAAGCACAATGCCGATACAAAACATTGATACTAAAACAGAAGATCCACCATAGCTAAAAAGAGGTAAGGTAATGCCCACAACTGGCAATATGCCAATGACCATGCCGATATTAACAATTATATGAAAGAAAAAAAGAGAAGAAACTCCAACCACAATAAAAGAAGCAAATATATCTCTACTCTTTGATATAATACTCAAAAGTGACACCATGAAAAAGAAGTAAAGACCAAGAACAATCACGGATCCCAAAAAACCCCATTCTTCTGCAAGTACAGAGAATACAAAATCAGTTGTATGCTCAGGCAAAAACTCAAGTTGGGCCTGAGTTCCTTGAAAGTATCCTTTGCCAGCAAAGGCTCCAGAACCAACGGCTATTTTAGATTGATTGAGATGGTAACCACTGCCTAATGGATCTGAAGTAGGATCGATTAATGTCCAGACTCTTCTTTTTTGATAATCATGCAAAGAATTCCAAACTGGGACAACGGCAATAGCTCCAAGGATTGCCAATGAAACTAAAGTTCTGGGTCGAATTCCAACAAAAAAAAGCATACCAAATCCAGCCGATCCTAATGAAAGGGCAGTTCCCAAATCAGGCTGCCTTATGATCAAACTCATCGGCAACAACATTAAAAGCGTTGGTATAATGATACTTTTAAGTGTAAATCCACCCAGAGGCAATCGTGTTCTGGATAGATATCTGGCCATCACTAAAATAACTGCAACCTTGGCAATTTCAGATGGTTGAAATCTAAAATCACCAATAGGAAACCACCTCCTGGATCCATTCACGACGGTACCAAACAACAAAACCCCTATCAGCATTAGAATGCAAGCAATATAGAATGGATATGCCACTCGATAGAGGCTTTGACTATTAACCACCATGCCAACTAACATGAAAATCAAGCCAACTCCCATGAACATGGCCTGCTTGGTAAAAGGAACGCTCTTAGGTGCATACCCAAAAATTCCGAGATTTCGACTTGTAGAATTTGGATCAAATCCTGCGCTATAGAGGACAACCAACCCAGCTGCACAGATAAAAAGTGTTGCCAGCAAAAGTTTATAATTAAAATGATTAAATATTCTTCGATCTATTAGCATCTAATTTTTTACCTTTTTAAGATCGATTTATACTGCCTTCAATATTGTGCGGTACTAGTTTAACTTTATGAGATTTTACACTTTCAAAATATGCTTCAAAAATTGCTTTTGCGATCGGAGCTGCAGCAGCTCCGCCATGTCCGCCATTTTCTACAAAAACTACGACTACGAGTTCAGGCTTATCGGCAGGCGCATAAGAAGCAAACCAAGCATGATCCTTTAAATGATCCCCTTTTGCAGTAACATCTAATGAGACAACCTGAGCAGTTCCAGTCTTTCCAGCCACAAGTATCTCCGGAAACTTCTCTAGTTTCGCTCTTCCTCCAGTGCCCTTTTTATCATTGACTACTCCTATCAAAGCATCTCTGATTATCTTTACAGCATTTGCATTCAGTGTGCTTTGACTTAGAATTTCTGGAATGAACTCCTGTATGGCGTGTCCATCTTCACCAGAGATCTTCCTAACAGCTTGAGGTCTAATAAGTTTCCCTCCATTAACCAATGCTGCTAAAGATCTTGCCATCTGAATTGGGGTTGTCATAATTGCCCCTTGTCCAATAACAACAGAAAGAGTTTCTCCAGGATACCAAATTTTATCCTCGGCTTTACTAAAATATTGTCGCTTCCATTCTGTTGATGGTATCAAGCCTTTACTCTCTTGGCCCAATGCCAAACCAGTTGGCATTCCCAAACCAAGATCTGTGGAGTATTTATGAATAGTATCTATGCCAAGCTTGGTAGCTAGAGAATAAAAATAGGTATCGCATGACTCAACAATTGCGGATCTAAGATCTACCCAACCATGCCCGACATGTTTATGACATCGGTATCGTCTACCGGCAAAGCTATAATATCCTGGACAATAGACTGTTTCATATTGGCTAATAACTTTCTCTGATAATCCAGCCAAGGCAGTAATTATCTTAAAAACAGAACCGGGAGGATAAGCAGATTGAAGTACCCTATTTGTTAATTTCGATGTTCGACCAGCAGATAACTCCCTCCAAGCATCCGTTGAAATTTCCCCTGTAAATATATTGGGATCAAATGCAGGCAATGAAGCTAAGGCTAATATCTCTCCAGAATTGGGATCTAAAGCAACAGCTGCTCCCTTTAAACCAGCCAGTCCATTTTCTGCCGCAGCCTGAACAGCTTCATCAATAGTTAAATAAACATCATTGCCCATTCTCTCTTCTTCAAAAGAGAATTCACTAATCCTAGTACCCATCGCATTGACCTCAACACGCTGAAGTCCCCTAACACCTCTCAACATATCTTCAAGATTTGATTCTAATCCAAACTGACCAACCACTTCTCCTTGCTGATATCCCTTATATTTCACACCACTAAGCTGATCTTTTGTTATCTCCCTTATGTATCCCAAGAGGTGTGAGGCCGATTCCTTATAAACATAATCTCTAGCGGGTGTCGCCTCTATTGATATGCCTGGCAAATGAAATTTATTAACTGCCACCTTAGCAACAGTATCTCTAGATGCATCTTTAATTAAGAGCTTAGGCTCAAAAGGTTTACGCTTGCGACTTAAAGGATTATTTTTATTAATTGATCCGGGAGTGACTCCGATTAACTTTTCAAGCTTCTCAATAACTCTTTTCTCATCAGGACAATCCTCTGTAACAAGCTCAATGTTAAAGGCAGGTCGATTGGCTACTAAAGTTTCTCCCCAGCGATCATAAACCATCCCTCGTGGTGCTTGAACATATACAGATCTAATTCTGTTATTC
>JAWXBT010000297.1:0-2530 GCA_034440315.1 bacterium | reverse complement strand
GTATGATACCCTTTAAGCGAGCGAATTAAAGGGTTTTTTAATACAAAAATTGTAAGATCGTTAATTGTAAGATCGTTAGAGATGATAGAGATACTATTTTATTAAGGTATTTCTTTCATCTCTAGCGAGTAGGTTGATCGATGCCTCCTTTCGTTGGGTGGGGGAAGATTCTGTCTGAGTATGCGGAAGCGAGGAAATTAGGGCTACAGATATGTTTCGCAAGGAATGCGTGGGATATATCTGAAAAAACTGCCTAACTAGCAGTTGTTCTGATTTTCGAAAGTGCGCGATCGATCTCGGAGGCGATCCAGAGCTAAGTGTACCTGAGCACCCAATACTGGATCGCCTTTTCTTCTGCTGAACTTTTTACAAAGGATTTTAAATACTGTTTTTTAAAATTCGCTCGCGATCGTCACCCTTGAGATCTCTTCCTCAGATACGTCACTACATTTTTGGCGAACTCTATCTAAGATAGAGGTTGATTTTTTATTGCGAGATACGATTGCAATTGAAGTTAAAGCCAAAGGAACGATAGTTAGAAAAGATGAAAAAGCACTTCATGCCTCAGGAGAAGATCTTAAATTAAAGAGAAAGATAATTGTTTGTAATGAATCACATCGCAGATTCTCAGATAGCGGAGTGGAAATTATCCCGATATATGATTTCCTCTCAGAGTTATGGAGTGGTAACCTGGTTTAAAACTTGCATTCTATCCTAAGCGTGCTTATCTAGGGCTTGGATTAAGATTGCATTATTTATTCGGGGAAATTTATGAAGATTCGGGCATTATTTTTATCGTTCTTTTTGGTAATTTCATTAATATCCTTAAATGGCTGCGGTTATAATCGTTTTCAGTCGTTTGATGAAGAGATTAAGTCTTCTTGGTCTGAAGTTGTCAATCAGTATCAACGACGTTCTGATTTAATTCCCAATCTTGTTGAGACTGTTAAGGGATATGCAAGTCACGAAAAAGATGTCCTGCTGGGTGTGACTGAGGCAAGAGCTAAGATAGGATCCCTAAAAATTAATACCGATATAGTCAATGATCCAGAAGCCTTCGCTAAATTTCAAGCAGCACAGGGACAAATGACATCGGCCCTTTCTCGTTTAATGGCCATTTCAGAAAATTATCCTGATTTAAAAGCCAATCAATCATTTTTAGGTCTTCAAGCTCAACTTGAGGGAACAGAGAATCGCATTACAGTTGCACGAGGTAGATATATTAAAACAGTTGAGCAATATAATGTGCTCGCAAGATCTTTTCCATCTAATTTAACTGCCAAAGTATTTGGCTACTCAGTTAAACCAAACTTTACTGTTGAAAACGAAAAAGCAATTAGCGAGCCTCCAAAAGTTAGTTTTTAATTAAAACTGCTTTGTCTTTAACAAAAAAATAGGAGTTGGAATATAAAAATTATGAAAGCCCAAGGCTTTGCAAAAAAATTATTTTCTGTTTGACTCTGTTTTTGATTTAATATTTATGTCAACTGCTATATGAGATTGGCGGGATTTTTTGCCTCACTACTGATAAGCATTTTGCTTTTTCGGCCCCTTGCTGATGCCCAAGATTTAATTGCAATTCCGCCACTAAAAGCACATGTAACAGATCTAGCCTCTACACTTTCGCAACCTCAACGAGAGTCGATTGAGCAAAAGCTCAGCATTTACGAATCCCAAAAAGGCACGCAGATAGCCTTACTTATTATTCCAACAACTAAACCGGAAGAGATTGAGCAATTTGCAATTCGACTAGCCGAAACTTGGAAAATTGGCCGAGCAAAAATAGATGATGGTGTAATTTTAGTAGTAGCTAAAGAAGATCGGACTTTGAGGATTGAGGTTGGTTACGGATTCGAGGGGGTACTGACCGATTATACTGCTAAGCAAATCATAGATGGAATTATTGTCCCAAACTTTAGAGCAGGAAACTTTTATCAAGGGATAGATTCCGGACTGGATTCAATTATTAAAGTTTTATCTGGAGAAGAGTTACCAAAGCCCATAGCCCGTAATGAAAATTTCGAAGGCCAGTTTCCTCCAATACTGATGATTTTATTCTTTATTGGTATTTCATTAATTAGAGGATTTACTCAAGTATCTGGGATTTCTAAATCCAGTGCAAGATTTGGATCCGCCCTAATTGGTTCCGTTATCTTTGCGATCGTTACATATTTTTTTATTGGGTTAATTGCTGCGTTAATAGCATTTTTTATATTCCTTATCTTTGCTAGTTCTTCAGCAGGTAGCAGCAGGGGATATGGAAGTAGTAGATCCTGGGGGTCTGGATCCAGTGGAGGGGGATTCTCAGGTGGTGGTGGATCTTTTGGCGGTGGAGGGGCATCTGGCAGATGGTAAGACCTATGATTAGAATTTTTAAACATATTTTATCGGGTATTTATCCAGTAGGAAATGTATTTTCTAAAGATGATCTTGATTTAATAGAAAAAGCAATCTTAAATTCAGAGAAAAATCATTCTGGGGAGATCTGTTTTGTTGTTCATGATGCGTTGAGCTTTTATGATTTAATTCG
>JAWXBT010000296.1:0-3991 GCA_034440315.1 bacterium | reverse complement strand
TTCGGCAAAGACTTTTGAAAAACACTATATAAGTTTCAAATTATGCTAATCCAAATTCTCTTTGACGCCGATACTTATGGAATGCATAATCAATGCATAAATAATAATATCTTAGAAAATTAAGACATATTAACTACTTAGAACAAATACTAAAAAAGACTGTAAATGGATGAGCAACTAAATAAGACCGAAAAATCATGTGTCTCAGCTCTATTACGCCCTGCAATTAAATTCTGTCTTAAGAGATCTATTAGCATAAGAGATCTTGTTGAAATATCTAGATCTGTTTTCATCGAAGTTGCCTCTGAGGAACTAAGAAAACAAGGAATCAAACCAACAGACAGTCGCCTTTGCGCGCTTACCGGAATTCAAAGAACTGCCGTAAAAGACTATAAAGAAAACGGTCTACAGAAAGGAACTACACAATATCTCTATCGAGTAATTGGTCAGTGGCGACGTGACAAACAGTATCTAAATATTTCTGGAAAACCACGATCACTCTCAGTTCGAGGAAACGATAGTGAATTTTATGGACTAGTGCGTCTTATAAGCACACATCTTCATCCAGCGGCTGTGCTTTTTGCACTCGAACAGATCGGGGCAGTCGAGGTCAATCATGACGAAGGGACAATTAAATTAAAAGCTAAAGGCTATATCCCTCGCGGAAATCAAGCTGAGGGTTTTCAAATGCTGGCGAGCGATACTGAAAACTTCGTACAGGCAGTTATGGATAATATTCAGCTCTCTGATGAAGGTGCCCCATTACCGAATATTCATGCCTCAACTGTGTATGATAATATCGATATTGAACATGTACCAAAAGTAAAAGAATGGCTAGCCAGGCAATGCTTTGCCCTGCATCAAAGAGCCGAAAGATTTATTGCAAAATTTGATCTTGATGTTCACCCAAATTCAAAAAAGAAAGGTGGCGGAAAAATTTTCTTAGGGAGCTTTACTAGAGCTAAATGGGATTAGAATAAAATAAAAACTTCGTTAAAATTGTGAAAAGTGTTACTGGCTCCCTCTATCTTCACTTTTACTTGTCGCAGAATCACTCGGCATAGTTAAGCCTTTCTCTTTGCCGATCCAACAACTGGAATACTTAAAGTTCGCGCTTTTCGATTTGATTAAATAAATCGAATTTCAACAACTTCAGATCCATTTTCTAGAAATGTCAAAATTTCAAAAGAACCGTCTTCTTTAGTTTTATCTTCATTTCCAGAAACGAGATCTACTAAGGTAACATCCCTCAATGGAGTACCATTCTCATTTAATACAAAACCCCTCACAGCCACCTCCTAGGGCAATCGAATTAAGCCCTTTATTCGCGTGCCATTCTCATTTAATACAAAACCCCTTACAGCCACAGAGTCTCCAGTATTAGTTCCGTAGCTTCCACCACCACATCCAGGCAAGGAAAGGCACATGATTAAAGCCATTATGGCTATCTGTATATACGCAATAAGCTCTGAACCCGTATTTTGTTTATTTCCTAACACAACAAACCCCAATAAAAATTTTCAACCTTCCTATGTTCTCGAACTGCAAAAGTAATCCTAAATCAATAAATTCAATAAGTTATTGAGACTACCCTTGTCCTCACCCAATTAAAGGCAAGCAGTATGCCAGAATCATCAGTACTACATGCGCGACATGTTACTAATCAATTAGAATTAAAGGATTTTTTATGAATTCTTGTTAGAAAGGTAGTAAGGTTTCTTAGCCGCAAATGGTAACTTTTGTGGTTCCGGTGACAAAAATATTTGTTTTTTCAAGATGCACAAAAAATGCATTTGAATGATACACTCAGTCAAGTGATGGGAATAACCATTACTGAAGAGTTCATCAATGCAAATTAACCCTTTGCTTGGTGAGCACCTTACCCTAATGAACAGTGAAAGGATTAACCCTTCTTTCACAATTCCTAAGACGATCTAAACCGTCGAATTAGGAAGAACCCTGCACCACCCTACGTATAGTTCAGATGAAAATCTGAACTATACTTTTTTTTGCTAATAAATATTGTTCTTATTGATAAGAATGACCATTGATAGTCATTGAGCTTTTTACTCCACGAACCCCTTCGACCATCATTGCAATCGAAAGCATTCTATCAATTTCTTGATGATTCTTAGCATCCCCAGAAAAAGAAACAATTCCATTATTAACGCTCAACGAAGTAGCAGATCTGTTAGCAGCATTATCATCAATTAGAGCATCCCAAACAGATTCTTGAATGGATTTGTCATTTACTAATTTAGGCATAGCTCTAATCTCTGAAACTTCATTAGAGACCGGAGTATTCTTTGCATCCATTTTTAATTGGTTATCAATATTAATTACGCCATCTACACCTTGGGTAATCCTTCCCACCTTCTCCTTTACAAGTGAGTTTGCAACTTCACCATTAAGGGTGACAGTTCCTTGGAAATAACTGAGCTCAACATTAAAAGTACCGAGTTCAGAACTTTTAGATTTAAGAGCATTTTCAATGTTTAATAAAATATCTCTGTAATCTCGTGCTAATGCAGTTGATGTAAATAAAAAGAAAATTGAAACTATTTTTAAAATATTTTTGGTCATAACAGATCTCCATAAAAAATTATATAACTAGTACTTTACTCACTTTTTTCTTAAATAGCTTGAAGCTAAACGGTTGTAAAATAAATTTGAATGCCCTTTTTTATAAACCTACGTCAAATTTTGATCGTTTAAAATGAGGTGTAAACATTATAAAGGGTATGATTTTGATCAGTTCGCTGCAGTGACTTTGATTTATGAGGCTTTTCTATCATTTATAGGCATTTAGCAACTATAAATTACTAGAGTAATAAATTCATAGAGTGTTTTTCTGAAAATCTATTAGTAACCTTCATAAATGCAAATTGTTAGAAAGCTGATGGGTCAAGCTATTGTGACGATCGGTTATTGAATTGCAGGTAGTAAGAAGAAAAAAATATCAAAATATTAAATATATATCTCTAACAATTATATAGTTCTTTTCAAAAGTCTTTGCAGAATGAAATGAGGCAAAACTTCTAGAAAAGACTATATCCGCCGAAGCCCTGAGCTTGTCGAAGGGGGAAGGTGGATTATTATCGGCAAGGACTTTTGAAATTCACTATAATAAATAAAAAAAAAGCCCCGACCACGCCATTCGGCTGATCGGGGCATAAACCTGGCAACGACCTACTTTCCCAAGTGTTCTTAGTATCATCGGCGTTGGAGTGCTTAACGACCGTGTTCGGTATGGGAACGGGTGTGGCCACTCCACTGTAGTCACCAAGAGCAATGAGGATTCAACAAATCCGAATTGCTCTGGGAGAATACAAGGAACTAAGAATCAGTCACCAAGAGCAATGAGGATTTAATCGATCCCAATTGCTCTTGAAGAGCTGACAGAAAGTCAAAAACTGCAAACCAAGAATTTAGTGATAACAACAATTCTCATTCGCCCGACCTTCGGTCGGCGCTACGAAGAATTTTTCGTTGAGCAGATACATTGAACTGCTTAACTATGAGTTAACTAAATATTATCGAGCACATCTAGCCAAGGGAAATTTATAAATTAAATTAAAAATAAGCCGCACGGCAAATTAGTACCAGTAAGCTCCGCGTATTGCTACGCTTCCACCTCTGGCCTATCAACGTCATGGTCTATAACGTGCCTTCAGGGGTCCGTAGACCCGGGGAAATTTAATCTAGAGGCCAGCTTCCCGCTTAGATGCTTTCAGCGGTTATCTGTTCCGAACATAGCTACCCAGCGGTGCCACTGGCGTGACAACTGGTACACCATCGGTTCGTTCGCTCCGGTCCTCTCGTACTGGAAGCGAGTCCTCGCAAATTTCCTGCGACCACAGAAGATAGAGACCGAACTGTCTCACGACGTTCTGAACCCAGCTCGCGTACCACTTTAATCGGCGAACAGCCGAACCCTTGGGACCTACTCCAGCCCCAGGATGTGATGAGCCGACATCGAGGTGCCAAACGA
>JAWXBT010000295.1:0-4538 GCA_034440315.1 bacterium | reverse complement strand
TCTATTGGCTCTCGCCTGCTTTCGAGAAATTCTGCAAAGTCCAGCACTTCTTGTTGCTCCAATAGAGATAGATTTTGTAATGCTTCTAAGACTCTCTGCTGAACAGGCTGCATAACCCTCTCCCAGTTGCACTTTGGCAAAATTTTCAAGCTGTCCCTAAAGCAAAGATAACCCCAATTTCTCTCACTCTACCTACATTTTCTACACTGTACTCTTGATGCGATAGCCCCTTGCTCCTTCAATCCACTAGCAAATCACGAAGGAAATAGAAGCGATCGGTCTGCAAACTGGTTCCTTGAACCCTACCCAAATACCCTGCTAAAGGTGAAGAGAGTTCTATCAAAAACTCATGAACAATTTGATTATCTAAACTGCTTCCATCATGCTTTGAAAAAGCAGCATTATATTGAGCGCGAATCTCTACAACCTCAAACTGTGTTCTATGCGGTTCAATCTCAATAAGTTGTTTGACAGCTTTAACAATATGAGCGCGCACTTTAATTCCGTTCCAAATTTTATCAATATACCCATTGATTTTTATGTCTGCGTCTTCACCAAATGGCTCCGATTCTAAACAAGGCTTAAGTTCTACCAAGTTAATAGAGCCATGATGTCTTGCTTTTAGTTCAACCAGCTTTTGTAAGGTTTCAGGGCGAATCACATTCATTTTGTTTCCAATAGCAGTTTGTTTTGCATGAGCGTTCAACTCACCAGCAGCCATAATTATTTTGATGCACTTTTCATATTCGTCTTGAAGGATTTTACAACCCAGCTTTACTAATTGTGCTGGTGTCCCATCAGGTACGGATTCTGTTTTCGTTGCTTTGCATTCGCCGACTACCCGATAAGGTTCTTCACAGTAGAAATCTAATCCTCCTGCTCCCCCACAACCACTAGGATCAAGGCTTGCCTGTGGATTAGCATTAGAGTTTTTGAAGCCTAGCTCTACGAAACTTTTGCGTACCAGCTTCTCAAACAGATCTCCATCGCTTGAATTACCTACATTTGCGATCGATTTAATCCAGGTCATATCCGAATCAGGCTGAAGTACATTCGAGTGGTCAGCCCATCCTAAAAAGACTTTAATATCTTGCTCAAACGCTTTAGCATCTGAGTTGGTACTGACAAATTGAGAAACTATACTTTGCAACTCTTCTAATTCAGGATGAACTGATGGGCGTAGTTGATCCAGTTTTTGGGTATGGTTTCTGAAATCGCTTTCACTGAAAACAGGTGAGGACACCGGAACGATAGTCGGCTCCTTTAGAGGCAAAAACTCACCTTTCGCCTCTGTGACAACTTGAATCGGTTGTGGTATTTCATAAATACGCAAGTAAGCTAAAAAGAAAAATTCTCTTTCTAGTAGCTTACTTTCGAGTAACTGCTTTTTCCAAATAGTGAGATTAGATAAAGGGCTTAGTAAATTTGGATTATCTATACTTTTACAAAGCTCACATCTAGCCCAAAACCGCACATGAGTGGTATTTTCACCTTCAGAGTAAAGAGCAAATGATTGCCCTGGAGAAAGAAAACTCCAAGGCATCGCGGTAATCATCTTCCCTTGTACTAAAGCCTGTAAATCGACTAAGGGAAGACAAAGCGCGTTTGCAAGGAAAACGGTTTCAGTCATGCGCTCAATACCGTGAGGAGTTCATCCGCATCCGCCAAAGTTTCTACCGAGTCTTTTGTAGCTGTAGTAATCAGTTGATCTTCATCAACTATACTGTCAGGAATTTGCCCAGAGGGGTCGCTTAGAATCTCACGAATCAGATAGTTGCTCTCAGCAATTTTTCTTTCTTGCATGAATTCAAAAATTTCCTCGTCAGTTACTTCATACTCCTCATTAGAGTTATATACAGAAAGAATTGCCAGAAGGGGTAGAATATCTTTGCCTTTTAAGGATACCCATTCTCCACCCAGATCAGAGAGAAGAGTAGTAAGATATTGACTGCCTAAAGTATGGTCTTTAACTGCTTTAGAACGTACTAAACAGCCACGAGTAAAACCAAATTTTTTGTAGTCAATCAGTCTTTTAAGACCAGCACTAACATATTTTGCACCGGATTCTTGAAGAACGGAAACTCCTATCTTGACTGTCTTTTTGTTTTCCTTCCCGATTACTTTAAATTTGACATAGCCTTTATCAGCAGCCTTTGCTTCAATTTCTTCAATTTCTTCAACCTGAAATTTTTCAATAGTTTCCCCTGTCAAGCTGGCAAAGCCTAGCCAAAGTGCATCAGCGATTAATTCACTATCTTCTAAATAATCATTGATGTTGCTATCAAGAGCTAATAATTGCTCATTAAATGCCACTTCAACTCGACGGAGGGGATTGCTTTCGGGACTCGAATGAGGTGTCTGTTTAGAGCCTTCACTTGAAATTTCAGCTTGGATGTCACTCTTGGTTAATTGTTCTATTTTTTCAGGAACTTTCCAATTATCACGACACCAACTTAAGATTTTTCTAACAATAGGCTTCTCTTTCCCTAGTTCCCTCAACTCAACTTCATCAAATGGATAGGTAGAAGCAGGTGGAGTCAAACCTTTTTGTTGGTAGAAGTCTTGGAGCCAACTTGAAACCAGAGCAACTACATCATCCGAATTGAGATAGTTTAGGTCAAAGACTTTCTCACCAATTCGATCCACGACTGAATCTGCTTGCGGCATCACTCTTACGTTTGAAGCCCAAGTTTGCGGGAAGATAGCCATCATGAGTATGCCACGCTTGATCTTGCTATATAGGTCTTTCGCAAGAAGCGCGACAACTTGTGGCGTTGTCAGTCCTTTGGAATTAGAACCTTTTGGTTCAACTTCGTCAAAGCAGATGACGATTGATCGATAATTTCCGATGAGATCTAAAATTTGGCTTGCAGTCCCTAAAGCCCTAGATTCGCGATCGTCGTCTTTGGCAATCGGTAATCCCATGACATCCGCCTGTACCTGCGTCAGTTCTTTTCCAGATAACCAGTGAATAGCATGGATTGCTTTGTCCTCTGCAAGTGTCCAGAAAATGGCTTGAACCACATATGGATCTGTGATGTGGGGGTTTATCTTGCAAATTCTTGCGGTCTGCTTATCAACCAACTTTGGATCTTTAGCGACTAATGTAGAAAATCGTCTTAGAAGCTCTTGAGGAGATCGCTCAGAATTATAAATCTGATTAATCAATGCAGTTGCTAATTCTTGCCACTGCGTTACACCCTGACTCCCTTCCTGTTTCAAGCTCGATGAAAGAGTATTCAAAAATTGGGAGTTGATTTTATTCAGATCGCCATAATCTGTTTCACTCATGTAAACAAAGAAACAACCGCTCTCTGCCTTGAGATGGCTGCGAATCCTGCTAACTAAATGACTTTTTCCTAGTCCTCTTTCCGCCTTGATTGTAATTCCAAGAACTGAACGTTGTCCTTTGCGAATTTGTTCGATTCCGTGAAATACAGCGTCAGAAATATGTTTGTTAATAGAAGGAACATCAGGAAATTTTCGTTCCCATACATCATGGCTTCTGACAGTTAAAGAGCGATCAAAAGGATTTTCACTCTCAATTAGTTTGTTGAGATCTGAAATAGCAGACGATGAGTTAATTGTTACTGTAGACATTAGATACCTGTAATCTTGCAAATGTTTGATGAGATTTAAAAAACTGTGAAACCGAACCTATAGACGTTTGGCATAGCAGCGCAAACCGCTAATTTTTGTAGTGATAGAATCTTCGATTTTGTCAGGGGCGCTATCCTCTACACTGCCCTCTAGAAGTTGGAAAACATCATTTGCTTGCAATTCCAACAACCATTCGTCGAAGTGAGCGCGAGAAACCCGATCGCCAATTTCGCGGCGGATACGATAAATCGGTATTAGATTGTCTAGGTTGTAGTCACGGTTGAGGCGATCGTAAACCTCCAGTGCAACTGACTCAAATTCTTCGTAGGATGCGATCGCCGCTTTTGCAGCCTTACCATTGCTGGACGCGATCGCGGTTACGGTTTCCATTTGTTGCAGCCATTTCAATAAGCCTCTTGCAATCCAGGCTCCAGTAGTAACGCCGCTGAATGTAAAATCAGCCGTTTTAAGTTCTTCAGCGAGTCGCTCAACCCCTTTTGCTTCTAGAGTTATCAGCGAGTATGACTTTTGTTTTTCAACCTTAATTGCGCCATCTTCCACTAACTGGTTGAAAACTGTTGCAGGTCTTTTGGCGCGATCGGGCAATTCTCCCTTTTTGAATGCTTTTTTGTCTGCTTCCAACTCCCACAACGCTAACAGTAGGCGAGTTGTTTGCTGAGCCTTCGGTGGAGACTCCTTTGCTTCGGTAGAAGTTTGGGCTGTCATAAAGGTCGATCCTGGATCTGCTAGGTTAAATGGCTTATGCCTTTTTCAGAGTTCCCTGCTGAATCCGCAAGATCACGATCGCACGCCATAAACTTCACGAAACCTGGGAAGTACTTTGCCCTCAAAGCTCAAACTTCAGCATTGGCTCAATTTCTCTGGGATAAATCAGCCAAGCGCGTTCATAGGGTTGGGTCAGGGTTTGCACCAAGGGC
>JAWXBT010000294.1:0-4456 GCA_034440315.1 bacterium | reverse complement strand
GCTGGGCCCGTCGCTGATGGCTGCACCCGTTTACCGGCCTGGAGTTGAGCATCGCGCCGTATATTTGCCGGAGGGGACTTGGTTTGATTGGTGGACTGGCGAATGCTATCACGGCCCGACTCACATTTTGGCCGATGCACCTGTGGAGAGAATGCCGCTTTACGTGCGAGGCGGTGGGATAATTGCGATCGCGCCCCTGCGTCAATTTGTGAGCGAAGAGGCGATCGATTCCTTAAAAATGCGAATTTGGCCCGGAACTGGTGAATGGACGCTTTATGAGGACGACGGACACAGTTTTGAGCATGAACAAGGTGTCTGGGCTACGACTAATTACAAGGTGTATTTGTCAGGGGATAAAACCATTGTTGAAATTGCCGCGCGGGAGGGACAATTTGCGATTTTAGAGCGCGAAGTTATTGTGGAAGTTGTTGGGATTGGGGAACAGCAATTTACCGATGATGGTACGGTGCGGCGCTTGAGATTTGGATAGTTTAGAAACAAGAATTGAATATTGCCTGTATTCCGAAAGAATAACTCATACTTACTAAGATTAACTTTTTAGCTTAAGTAGAAATTATGCCCAAGTCAGCCTTTCCCTGGCAGGCTGCGCGTGGAAGCGATGAGATTATATCTTCGTGAACAGTCTGTGTTTTAAGCTGCCATTCACCAGAAGTTTCGGCAAGAATCGTAATTTCTCCAGCACAGAATTTTTGCTTATCTAATCCAGATTTTTTCATCGCAGACCTTTCGCTTGCTGATTTAACGCAGGTTCGAGTAACTTCGGTACAGGCAAATTTTTTCAATCGCTTAGAAGTATCATTTTTTAGATGTAATAGCAAATCAAATAGATCGGGAACTACATGACCATAATTATTGGTGCTACCGACTGATAAAACTGCTATTTCTGCATCAATAGCTTCGAGTAATTGCTTGAGATCATCCCCATTCTTTGGCCATGCTCCGTGATGGGGAATTTTTACGATGTTTGCTCTAAATTCAAGAGGACTGAGCATGGAACTATCAACACACTCCTTCAGTCCAGCCCCTTCAATATCTGCAAGTAGCAGTGCAGCAAAATCGCCATAAGTAACACGCAAGACAACTGATATTTCATTATCTTTAGCACCAGTCTTGGCAAGATGATCCTGAGCATATAAAAGCCCTGGATGTAAAACATGAATTTCTAAGGAATCTTGAGAATATGGATTTGAGCCGCGAGTAACTTCTATAAAATTGATAATATTCTTTTTTTCCCAATCTCTGAGACGTAGCAGAGCATCTCTAAGTAGTCCATTGCCTTTGCCATCAGCTACTTTCTTTCTGGCTTTTTTATATACTTCATAAGGAAGGCAAATGCTTCCTATCGTTCCTGTTTTTAACCAAGTTTCTAGAAAAGTTACTAAACTATCTATTGATGGAAAATGGTCACTATGTTCGTGGGTAATATATATTCTACTAATATTAGTTTCTCTTTTATTTTGAAACCACTGACGGAGTAAAGGCATTTTATGCAGATCAATTACAACGGCTGAACCGCCATCAGGATAGATAATTATGCTATCAGCATTGCCAACTGGTAAAAAAACAAATTCACAAGTCATAAAATTTACTTTTACTCCTCTATCCCTAATTCTTCTCTTAGCTCATCGTCGGTTAAATAAGGACGAGGAGTATGGCGAAATTGCCTAATAGCCCAAGGACGTTTGGCAAGTTCTTGAAATGTTTCTACATCCTGACTTAGTTCAGCTTTAAAAACTGTACCATCCAGCGCCCACCCAGGCATTTCTGGTAAAATTGGTAGCCATTCTTGTCTATTGTCATCTAGCAGTCCACTCAAATATAAGTGAATTTGACTGTGATCTTCCGATACTTCTAAAACTTGACCACGCACTGTAAATGTATGCTTTGTTCGTTCGGATTTCCATAGTTCTAATTCTGGAGGTTCTCCAGTGCGTTTAATTTCTATCCACTGAGGATTTCCATAGGATTCTTCTACAATTTCATCTAATTGTCTGCGTAGATTATCAGGCTCGGGAATTTCAAGGCGCTGTCGATCTCGTTCAATTATTTGACGAGTAATTTCAATGATTCTGCTGTCAATTTTGAAAGGTAAGGGTAGTTGATACAACAAATCTTTAGTAATACCTCTTGAACTTCTGCCTTCCAAAGAAAGTTCTCCAGCTATTTTTGATGCCAGAACACCTAACAGCCATAACTTTTGTTCTTCATAGCTTAACACTTCCCACTCCTGCCATTCTTGACAAACATCATATTTTTTATCATGCTTACCTGCTTCTTTAATGGGAAATATACAAAATATATGATTATTTGGACATAGACCTGTGGTATCTAGATGGGCTGCTAGAGGATTTGAAGTTCCGCGATTGACATCGCTACCTACTAAAACTTTAGGCAAGTCTAATAAATGCTCATTGTTGATGCAAGACCTATGAAGATATTGTTTGCCATATCTTAGCCAACGCCGATCTTTATCTACGTTTTCTGGATCTGCCCAAAGTCTGTTTTTATCATGCCAACTTAAACGCCAGTAGCGCTTGCAGATAACTCCATCTGGACATTTCTGAACGGGTGGATACAATTTACCAAGATTACCAGGTTTAACACCATTAAAAACAAAGAAAAGCCTTCCTAGTGGAATGGTTGGAGTTTTTAGGAAAATGGGAGGTGCGGTAACTGATTCCCAATTTTTATTATTGGAATCTAATGGTGATATCCATGTTGTACCAAGAAAACCATTTTCACGGGTATCAGTAATCTTAGCTCTAGAAAAAATTGCTCGTGAAGCTAAAGGAAATATTATTTTATTTTTTGCTACACTTCCCAGTACAACACATATATCTTGACTTGCATCAATCCCAACAGTGCCTTCTGGACACTGCCATGCTTCAAAAATTCGGCAAGTTTCAGTTAACAAATTACGTGCATCTGGGACACCAAGAGTTGTGCTTGTCAAGAAAGATTGGGGTAGGATGAAAGCAAATTGATCGTCTTCTTGCAACCAACTCAAAGCTTTTTCGATAAATTTTGCTGCACGTTGAGTATTCCCATCTTTTGCGAAAGGAGGATTCGCAACAATAACACGGGGCTTGATGCCCATATTTGCGGTATTTAGGTTGTTGTAATCTTGATGAGTAAAGTGAGAAGGAAAGGGAAATGCTACACTTTCACCCAGCGACTCTCTTGCCAAAGTGTAGCGGAGTTGTGTTACCAAATGTGCATATTGGTCTAAGTCGTTACCCGCTACATGACGTTCAAGATAGGATTTTCGCTCGTTGATATTTTCAGGAATATCGGACATCCCAGCAAGACGAGATGTAGCAGCTAAAAGAAGACTACCTGAACCAGCGGCTGGATCGAAAATTACTCGCTCCTCTGGTCTTAACCTTTCCAAAGGAAGCAATTCAAGCATACGTTCAGCGATCGCCACAGGGGTATAGTGCCGTTGTAAATCGCTCCAAGCTGTACCTCCAATATCGCGGGGCAATTCTTTGATAGCTCGCTCGTATAGCAGTCCAACATCTTTATGATCGACTAAGGCAAAGCTGACTCGACTCCCTAAATTAGCAGCTAAACGCTGCAACACTCGATCGCCTAAATGCGGTATTGATTCCTCAAGCGCCTTCTTGAAAAAACCATTCGCACGAGATACAGTGCGATCGAGCAAGGTTTGAGGATCGTTGGTTGGGATTAAGGAACCAAAAAAGCCTTTATCTTCTAAGATTCGTGCTGCTAAATATGCGATCGCCACACGGATTGCATGACCCGCTATCTCTGTGCGAGAGGAGATGACGCTTTGTGGATGTTTTCGCTGATTTGGAACACCAATCTCTTCAAGCGCTCCCCGAATTGCCTCTTGAAATGCTCGATCGAGCTCGGCTCGTTGTCGAAGTATAAAGGAGAAGCTATTTTCCGAAATTGACTCTTCTAAATCTGCCAGTGAAAGCTGACCGGTACGAAACTCTGCTAATGCTTTTGGTGTAAACAGGCGACTTCTGGGTGCAGTCAACTCTACAGCCAGAGAGTCAGGTTCTATTTCTAATTCCTCTAACTTGCCGGATGGCTCGTAATACTGAAGCAGATACGTTCCATCCGAGATTAGCAGCCCCGCACGCACAGGCCAATCGCGCAGCCACCGCTTCCACTGATTCATCTCCTGTGGCGGAACAGCTTGAACCATAAATGCCAGATTAGTTGCGCTCGGGCGGAGTCCATAATCTGTCCATATAGCATTAACAGCCACAGGATCGTTGCCTGCTACCGGGATACGCACATTGCGGTGTGGCTGCATTTGCCACACTCGCTCTGCGGTTTCAACTACATAATCAAGTCCCGGTGAGCCAGCCATACCAAAGTTATGTCTACTACGAAAGTTTTTTGAATACGATCGATAATAACACGTTGTTCTATAAAAAATTAAATTTGTATAACAATGTTT
>JAWXBT010000293.1:0-9427 GCA_034440315.1 bacterium | reverse complement strand
GCAAACTTGAGAGTTCTATTTCAAAGATTAAAGAGACATTCGAAAAACCATTTAAAGAACTGCTTCCTAATTTATTAAACATTCTTTCTGTTGAATCTCAGGAATTATTTAAAACAGATCTAGCTAAATTTAAATCTTTTGGCTTATCTGATTTATTAGCTACAACCTTGAGTGTTTCTCCATTTATAGCTTCTCTTTTTGAGGTAATTTGGATTAGTAATCAAAGTGGACAGAAATTGAACCAGATTTCTGAGTTATATAATTCGATCAACACTCTCATGGGCTTAGAAGATGTATTACATCAACTTGAAAATTTCTCTGCCCCAAATAAATGGGATCAACTTCTATTAAGCAAATCTAAAGTTCAAATAAGAAAAAGTGTTTGTAAATTAGTTATCAAAGCCGCCGAAACTAAACAGAAAGACATCTCTTTTTGGCTTTCTCAAAATTCGAAGGTTCAAAAATCGCGAGAAATTGCTGCTGATTTAAAAACTCATGGCATTAGTATTGCTGGGATAGCAATCATTTCTGAAGAACTAAATAGTAATGATTAAAAAACGGTTAAAGCCCGTATGCCATCTTTATTACTCTTTTTCATGTTCATAATTTGTCGTGAAACTTCTTCTGCTGTAAAGATTGCAACATCTTCATCAACATTCCAATCTTGAATTATGGACATGGCTTTCTCTTTCATTCCATAATTGAGATAACTTCTCATTGCAGCAAGCCTTAACACAGGTGAGGCATGATAAGATTCTCCCAATTTCACTAACATCTCAGCTCCCATTTTGCCGCCCATCATTCGATCAAATTCAAAACAACCCAGAATTGCATGAACAACAAGTTGCTCAGTAATTGGCTCACCTTGAGTTAGTGCTAATTCCATTAATTGCATTGCTCTTGTTAAACATAAAACTGAGTGCGACAGACTAACTTCTTCATATTTTATTGCTGAGATTACATAAACAAGCATTGCCGCGTAATTTTTATATGGTGCTTTTACATTACTTAGTAACTGTACTCGATCTAAAACTTCTTGAGCTCTTACTTTAGTAGTATGTTTTTTTAAAACTTCTTCTCGTCCAGCATTCCCAATCTCTTTACAAAGCTCAGGCTTACTCAAATAAATGTTTATGGCATTGGCAGCTTCTTCAACATTATTTCTGCTATAAGTTATAAAATGCTTGCCGTCTTCAAATAAATCTAAAAGTCCATTTGTAGATTTTTCAGTCAAAAGTAACGAACCGCTCATCAAACTTTCAAATACCCTAAAGTTAAGGTCTCCCTTTACTGTTTGATTTATAACAATCTGGCTATGGGGAAAGATCTTCCAAAATTCGCCTGATATGACTTCGATTGGTACTAACTTTTTTAGTGCTTCAAAAAAAGTTAATCGATCAGGATTTAGCTTTGTATCAAGTGTTCCTACAAATACAACTTTATGTTTCTTCTCTTGACTTGGTTCTATTATGCGACTTGCCCAAACTGGCATCCATTCAGCATTTACACCCTCGGCTATAAATTCTGGCAAATAATCCTTGTGAGCAACTAAAGTCTTAGCACAAACTAAGGAAAAATATTTATGCCAATGTACATGATGATGAGCATCCACTGAATAAAATAAAATTGGGATATCAATTGATTCAAGATCAAGAAATGTAAGTGGCATGCTATTATCTAAATAGACAATAGCATCGGGAGTCCCAGAAAATTTAGCTTGAAGAATAATATCATTAATCGATCTTAGAGGAGTATCAACATTAATATCAAATCGATCTCCCTGACCACATGTGACAACTTCATGTCCAGAGGCTCTCCATTCTTGGGCAAACCAATCCTGATTTAAGATCAGTATCCTCATAGTAAAATCTATTGATTTTTAAACTCAGCAGTCGAAGCAACTCCAACTTTGCTATAAATCAAATCTTTCAACTCAAGTGCATGCTGATTATCTGGCTCAAACATTAATACCTTTTCTAATTCTTCCAAAGACTCTGGATATCTACCTTGAGCAAAATAACAACCAGCTAATGAATAAATAAAATTACAATCAGCAGGATGTAAATCTAAGTATCCCTTAACCCCATTTTCTACTTCTTTCAGTCTTTTAAACGGATAGCCAAGTTCAATCACTCCCAAAAGAGCTCTTAAATTCTCAGGATTAAGTTGCAAGGCTTCTTGGTAGTAATCCCAAGCTTTCATTGGATTTCCGGAATTACCGTAGCACATACCTAGACCAGCAGCAGCAATATCACATTTAGGGTCAGCGTTTCGTGCTTCCTGAAATTTAGCTTCTGCAGCCAGCCAATCGCCCCTATTGGCACTTAGTGCAGCTATTCCACAAAGTGCTCGAGCACATAAAGGATTTGTAATTAATGTTTCTTGATAAATTCGAGTTGCTTCATTCAGATCTCCATCCAAAATTGCAACTTCGGCTTTGAGTACTTTTGCATAATCAATCTGATCGGGAGTTGCCTCTCCCTTAAACATAATTCGATCACAGCCATGCTTCACCTTTTCAAGATTACCATTTCGTTTTTCTTGATTTAGTTCGGCAAGTTGTATGTCAATTTGATGATCTCTCTGTATCAACTTTCTATTAGCCAAAGTGTTGTGAGTAAAACTAATATTAACATTTGAATTCGTTACTGAATCAACAGTTACTATTTTAGTCTCAATTTTTGTTTCATTAGTATCAATCTTTGCTTCAATGGCTGATGGTACTTCCATCTTATTGTTTTTCTTCATCTCAATTAATAGTTCATTAGCAGCTTTATGATCAGGAGATTTTTTCAAAACCAACTGAGTTTGAATCTCAGCTGCTTGTATTTGAAAGTTTTTATAATAACAGGCGGCTAAGCAATATCTCATCTCTAGATCATCCGGCATGCTTATTAAATAAGTTTCTAACGCAGAGATTACCTCAATATACTTGCCAAGATTCAAACCACATTCAAGGAGTTGATAGATTGCAACAATTTCCAAGGGAGCAGATTTTAAAGCATTCACAAAGTAATCAAAGGCTGAAACATAAGATCGTGTAATCGTTTCACACATTCCTCGTCCAATCAGACATTTTGCATCATTCGGTGCGAGGCTCAAGGCCTTATCAAAATACTTTGAAGCTTCAACAGATTCACTGTTTGAGAGATGTAAAGCACCTAGGGCTTTCATTAATCGAGCTGAGTTTTGGTTCATTTTTTCAGCTTTTCTTAAAAGCTCAAAAGCTTGATCAATCTTTCTACTCTTAGTTGCGAGCTCACCTTTTTCAATTAAATCTTGAAAATCAGTTAACTCAGAATCCATATCATATGTAGGTGACATAGCATCTCCATTTACATTCAAATTTATTATATTATTTTCCGTTTTCATTTTTATTCCCAATATACTCTGATATGCCTCTAAAGTTTTCTTGCCCACATTCTGCCAAGTATACTCATTAACAATATCTTGAAGTTTCCGACTTCTTGGAGCTTCAAATGCACTAAAAACTGCTCCTCGAATTGATTCCTCATTATCTGCTGAACAATAAAAACCACTTGTACCTAAATAATTTTTGCATGTACCTGCCTCTCCAGCGACGACATTACATCCATAATAAGCACCCTCAAGAGAGACTAACCCAGGTAGCTCATACCAACTTGGAAGTGCATGCACTTTGGCTGCGCTATAGGCACTTGCAAGCATCTCGTTATCTAATCTTCCGAGTATTAAAGTAGGACCTCGGCGCTTGAATGCTCTTACTGCTTGATCATAGTCAGGCTGATATGAAAATCCACTTCCAGCAATTACCACTGGGATCGAGTCATCTTCCAAAGCTTTAAGTAACATCAATTGATTTTTACGACTCTCAATGCGACCAACACACAAAACAAAGTCTTTAAAAGAAAACTCTTTGATAAATTTATCTGCTGCTACTCGTTTTGAAATTTCACAACCCAACTTTATTTCAAAAATCTCCCCGATATCTTTATAATCACGTCTTAATGCCTTTGCCTCTTCTTCTCCAGTAACAAAAAGACCCGCTGCATGTGCCGCAGTCCAGGTATTATCAAACTTGGAAATTTTTGTAATTTTTGAAATGTCTGGTTTATTCTTTTTCCACCACTCTTTATTTTGTGCATTTGAAACATAACCGATTAAGCAACTTGCTATTTCTCGAGATTGATTATGAAAAGAAGGAATATCTTCATAAAGAGTAGTAACTACATAAGGAGTACCAGCGTAAAAGGCTCTTTCTGCTAAATATTTCGTATATTCTGGAGTAGCAAAATTAAAAAGATGAACCAGATCGTACTTAGCAGGATCTTCTTTAGAATCAAGATCTATTGTCACAGTGACACCCTGAAGTTCTAGCTCTTTTTTGATACGATCCATCACTACAGTATCTCCACCAGGATGAGAGATCGCTGTAGGTCGATTTTGCATCAAGACTCTATATGAATGCATATTTTTATTCTTCTTGGTTTGAATTTTTATATTTTCAGATTTTGAAAGTTCTATACCCATCTCTCTAAAAATAGTATTTAGTTTATTCTTAATCTCCTTCCATGAATTTCTATTATTATATTCACCAGCATTTTCTAAAATTGTTTTTCTTATGATTTCATTTGTTAAAAGTATTTCCATGGAAAGTTCAACTGGAAAACCGCTGGTAATATGCCAAACAGCATTGCCAAAACTTAAAAACGGAGGAGCAATGGAGGTAGCAACTAAGGCCCCTGCCCCAATTGCCAATGAACAAGCTCCTGAGGCTTCATAATGTTGAGAATGATAATTCATCAATACAAGATCTGATGCAGCTAGATGTTCTTGCACAATTCGATCGCTTACAAATCCAGTTGAGAACTTTATATATTCTGAGATTCCAAGTTCTTCTGCGTATTTAATCAACTGCTGTAAGTATTGCTGACTTTGAGGATCACTGTGATTAACACCACCTACTATAAAACCTTTAACTGGGATTCCTTTAGTTCTTAGATAGGCAACCCCTTTAATCAGACCTTCCATGCCCTTGTGTGGTTGAACAAATCCGAATGCCACTATCATCTTTTCAGAAGAAGTAATTCCTAAATTTTCTCTGATTAAGTCTCGATTAGGCTCAAAGTATTTTTCTACTCCGTGGGGCACAACACTAATTTGGTTAGAACTTGCTCCATTGGCAATAACTTCGAGTTTATTCTCTTCTGAATGTACAATTACATGGTTAACTGATTTTATAAGTTCTTGTTGATCTGGATGCAAAGTGAAGGGGTTATGTATATGAGCAATAACCTTAACACCTTGAGACTGAATCTTTTTGAGAAAAATTGAAAATTCTGGTTGCTTAAAAAATCTATACTGACAGTTAAGATACAATATCTTTAAATTATTTAACTCAATAACTTGTTGAATTTTATCAAAGTTAGAATCCCCTTTCTTCCAACATCTAGTTACAAAAGGTTCATCACTTGAAATTCTGTCACCTTGAGATTCCTCGGCGAGGACAATAAAAGTATCTTTATCAAATTGATTCAGTAGATACTTGGCATAAGTGGCTAAACCACACTGCTGATTCCAAGTTGTTATAAAACCTATCCTGCTCTTGATCATAAAAATTTCAATCAACCCGTCTTCATTTTGACACGACAATTTCAATCACATACACACTTAGTGACACTTTATATGAAGCCCTAAGTCCCAATCCTGGTTCAATAATCACTCTATTTAACTCCCTTTCGCATATGAACCATTCAAAATTGGCAACTTTGCCCTAACATTAAACTGTGCAAGACTTATACGAACCCCCTTCCTCATCTAACCCTCTGATTTTATTGAAGGTCACTTTGTGGACACCCATCAATCAGTCATTTTCTTGACGATCGATAAAGTTACAAAAATGTTACAAGATTTAGGACACCCATTGATCCTCTTTCTGAATCTTACCTATATGAGGACACCCAATCTCTTAAGTGGATCTAGTCCATTTAGGAGATTGAGTGGGATATAGGTTTATAAGGTTTCTTTAGGTTAGTTTTGAGGACCGTCTCTAGAAAGCTCTCATGAGCATTATAGAGACGGTCTCTCGAACAAAAGTTTACACCCGAATTGATATGTTATTTGTTTTATCTCTTTTTTTAGCTTACTGGTTTTTTTTGGTTCATTGCCTGTTTGCTTCTGGTTTTTGTGAAGCTAGATTGTTTTTTAAAAGTCCCACTCGATCTAACAATTCTTCTTTATAATACTCAAATTTAATTCCTTACTTCTAAATTTCCAGCAATCGAGATAGATTTAACTTCACTAGTAATAATGAATCTCTCTCGGAGTTTTTGTGCCTTCAATAAAAATTATAAATTCAAAACCTTGCACTATACTACCACTTGAAAACCTAAGTTCTTTATGGAATGGCATCAAAATTCAAAATGGATTTGAATATAGCGTTTCTCACGACTCCAATTATATTAATTTAATTATTCAAAGTAATTGCACCCCTTGGATATTTCCTGAGACTAGCTGTAATACTTTCTATCAAGGACTATGGCAAAGAGATCTCTTCGAAATTTTTCTATTTGATAAAGAAACTGGGCTTTATCAAGAACTAGAATTCGCACCGAATGGAGCTTGGTGGTCTTGGGCCTACCCTGCCCCCAGAACTTGGCTTATTGGTTTTCAAAAGCCACAAGTTCAAGTAGTTAAAGAGAGTATTATGATGGGATGGAAAATTTCAGCTTCAATAAAAATATCTTCTTTATGTATAAATTTTAACAGCAAGAATCTTTATGGAAATATTTGCGGTGTAATCGGAGAAAATCCACGAAACTATTTTAGCTTAGTTGAGCTACCTGGCTCTAAAGTAAATTTTCACCAACCAGATCGTTTTATAAAAGTGATTACCTAAGTGTATTTTCTGGCTTATCTAAAACCGATCTTACTGTAAGTAGAAAATCATTAATAGAGAATGGTTTACTTACTCGAGCATCTACTATTTGTGAAGATTTATCATATTTAGAAAGAACACCAGGATCATAACCTGAACAAAGAATTACTTTTAAGCCAGGCTTTATCTTCTTAGCTCTCTTAGCAACTTCCTCTCCATTCATAATAGGCATAGTCAAATCAGTCACAAGCAAATCGCAATCTTTATTCGCTTTTAAATACTCTAAAACTTTCAAGGCATCTGTAAAACTTTCAACTCTATATCCGTTCTTTAATAAAATCTCTTTCCCCAACTCTGCTACCATCTGTTCATCATCAACTAATATAACTTTTTCGGAACCTTTCTCAATTGTCTTATGAATTGTTATGGCTTCTAAGATAGAATTATTATTCTGTGACAGTGGAAGCAAAATATCAAAAGTTGTTCCTACTCCAAGCTCGCTATTAACTTGTATTCTTCCTCCATGATTTTTAATTACACCATGAACTACTGAAAGACCAAGTCCAGTTCCCTCACCAATAGGTTTAGTAGTAAAAAATGGGTCAAATATTTTATCTTTGAGCTCCTTAGGAATTCCATGTCCGCTATCAGAAATGCTTAGGCGTGCATATTGGATCATTTTATCAAATCTTAAATCCCACTCTTCAAACGAGTTTAAAAATATTACTAAATCACCTCCATTCATTTTCATTGAATAGATTGAATTTGTGCAAAGATTCATAAGAACCTGATAAATCTGACCTCGATCCACTAAAACTCTACAATCAATTTGAATCTTTTTAATAAATCTTATATTCAAAGGTAGTGCAATTTGAAGAAGGCTTACAACTTCATCAATCACTTCTACTAAGCGAACCACCTCCTTCTTGCTTTCAGTTTGCCGTGAGAAAGTTAAGATTTGCTTCACTAAATCTTTTGCTCTATATGCCCCTGTAAGAACAGCATCAATGCTCTTATCTATATTCCTACTTGCTCCAGGATCTATTTTTATAAGTTCCGCATATCCAATTATTGAACTAAGTATGTTATTAAAATCATGGGAAATGCCTCCTGCGAGCGCTCCTAAGGCTTCCATCTTTTGAGATTGTCGAAGTTGTTTTTCTACTTCATGACGATGTTCTTCGGCTAGTTTTCTCTCAGTTATGTCTTCGGCAATACCAGCAATTCTGTAAGGTTGCCCACGAGAATTTTTAATTGGAAAAGCTCGATCTCGCACCCAGCGCATAGTTCCATCGGGACGAAGAACTCTGAATTCTATATCATAATCACCATTCATTTGTTTTGGGATCGATTCGAATACTCGAGACTTATCTCCAGGATGTAAGGTATCGATCCAAGATAGAGGATCGGCATAGTGTGACTCACAAGATCTTCCCCAGATTTCCTCAAAAACAGGACTAATATAGAAGACTGTTTTCTTATCAATTGAACTAAGCCAAAATACTTCTCGAATATTCTCAGTAAGCTGTCTAAAAGTTGCTTCGCTGCGCAAAAGTGCATCCTGGGCTTCTTTGCGATCCTTATTAACAAAAGCTTGAGAAATTTGATCTGCAAGATCTGCTGCAAAACTTATATCATCAGCGGCCCACTCTCGTGGTACTCCAATATGCTCATTACAAACAACTCCAATAATCTTTCCTTGATATCTTAAGGCAGCATCCAACATAGAGCTAATTGCCAAGGGTTTTAAATATGATTCGAAAAATTCAGAAGTTCTTAGATCATTATAAGCATCACTTGCATCTACCGCTCTTCCAGATGATAAAGCTTCAAAATATTTTGGATAATCCTTTGCTTTTAGAATCATTCCATTGGTGTGTGAATTTGTGGCTGCTTCAAAAAGATCCAAACAAATTAGCTCTTTTGCATCAGAATCAAGTATCCACACACTTGAGCGAGCAATTTCTAAGACAGCAGTTGCCATTTCAGTCACTACTCTTGCAGCTTCTTCGACATTGCCATCAATAATCGCAGAGTTAGTAACTAGTTTTACAATAGCAGATTGCTCAATTTTTGCTCTTTCCAATCTAGTATGATTATCATTTTCGCTTTTTAAGCGATCCGTAACATCTAAGGCTAACGAAGCTACTGCAAAAACTTTTCCATTTTCATCTAGAAGTGGAGTATTATACCACTCACATATAATTCGCTTGCCATTTTTGGTAATGTTCTCGTTAGTACTCCTAAAGCCACCAACGTTATTAATCAAAGAATCAAAAATATTATCGATATTTAAAATAATTTCTGCTGGTACGATTAGATCTCGTCCTGACTTGCCCATAGCTTCATCTTTGGTATAACCAAATATCTTTTCAGCAACGGGGTTCCATTCGACAACTTTAAAATTACGATCCCAAACAAAACTTGCAACTGGAGTATGATAATTATAGGCAATAAGACGCTGCCGAATTGTATTGTATTCTCCACGCTCTGCTGGCCAGGCATAGAAAAGTAGATATCCTAAAATTAGAATGACACCTAAGTAAAGAAAGCCATGATGTAGGCTTATAT
>JAWXBT010000292.1:0-6566 GCA_034440315.1 bacterium | reverse complement strand
TTTTTGAAAATGAAAAACACTATTTATTATCCCTCCGGGGGATAGTAACTTTCTAAAGCCTTTTCTTTTCGGCAAAGACTTTTGAAAGTTACTATATACTGTCAATAACACCCTTATACATTGTTTTTTACTAATTATTTATGAGTAATCAGATATCTGAGGCTAATCTATTCACCTCTGAAATACCGACCCTCGATTATAAACTAGCCTCTCTTGGCCGTACTTTTCAAGAAGTTGGCTTTGTTCATCTTCAAAGAGGGGAGGGACCGCTCAGCGATGCTTCTTTTTTAGCCATCCAAGGGATAGTTGAAAGAGAATGGAAGTTATCAGATGCACATTGCTTTATTGAGAGACAAAACAATATTGAGATAGCAAGCTTTATAGAAGATAGGCCCAATACTTTTCCTACTTCAAAAAGTCCTCGAGCTCATGAAATATTATCTCATATTACAAGCCGAGACGTTTCCCATTTTATTACTGACCTAATTGGTGGCCCGGATCCGTTATTCTTTAGAAGGTGCCAGGCACTTACCTTGATAAAAGGCAAATGCCTTGATGCTCACGTCGATGTTTCAGCTAATCCTACTTATAAAGCCGCCTTTATATTAGGAATTGCCGATGAGTATCTGGGCGGAAATTTTGTCCTTATGGATAAACAAGGAGTGTCTCATAAAAAACATTTAAAGATGGGTGAGATGATTATTCTTGACTCTACAGTAGTACATGAAATTGAAAGGGTAACTTCTGGCAGAAGGATTACATTGGCTGGTTTTTATGGAACAAACTACGCACGTAATCCTAAGAACCCCTTTGCCTCAGCCTCTGCTATGCATAAAATGTTTGAAGAAGGTACTTAAAGGGCCTGTTGCAAAACTCTCTCCTACTGCGAAAAGCGATCTTTGGCCTGCGACATCGTAAGTCTTCGAGAGAAAATCCTCAACATATCCAGAGGATATGCTTGCGGTTTTCTCTCTCGACTTCCTTGTCTCGGCACAAATCTCACTTTTCTCGTTTCGGAGATAGTTTTGCAACAGGCCCTTGATACGCTCATCGATCTTGTACGAAAAATACAATTATTTTTTTAATTAATTTTCCTGTGAGTTTTATTCAAAATCCCTAGATATGGGATAGGTTTTAGAGAAAATCGAGCTTGAATTTTTCTTAGTTTAACTTACTTAAAGTATTGAGATTATCCATAATTTGAACGAAAGCAAAAAACGTTATATTTTTGATATTCTTATAAGTTATTGATTACTATTCCCAGAAAAAAATATCTTTTAGCCAAACTCTTTTCCTTCTTTATTATGTCTAGACATTTTTAAAAAACACTATATATAGTGGTCATGTCGATTGCGAACCACTACATATAGTGGTTTGTCTTTTCAGAGACGAAATTACAGAAAATTTCAGAACGCAGTTTTGCGCGATGTTGTGGGTGTCTATCCCCTGGTCGTTCTATACTCGCGTTTTGTCCTGAAAATGACAAGTTAGTTTAGTGTAGGGCGTTGTCGGCAAAAAACAGTAATTTGCAAGAGGGATAATGCAAAACGAAGAAGTTCTTTCACAAAATATTACGAATTCAAAAGTTGGTATTAACGGTAAAAGCGGCAGTGCCGTAGTCTCAAAACAGAAAACAGGAACTGTCGATCCCAATCTTGTAACTGTCGTAAAAAGAAATGGAGTCTTAGTTCCATTTAGAAGTGATCGCATCGCCGTTGCCGTAGAGTCTGCCTTTAGAGAAACAAAAAATATCCCTCGTACTGACGCATTGTCCCAAGAGCTTTATAAACAAGTTCAAGAAACCACAAAGGCAGTTGTCTTTGCAATTTTAGAAAAAGCCCAAAGTGGTGCTAGCGTTACTGTTGAAGGTATTGAAGATATCGTTGAAATAAAACTGATGGAGATGGGACACCTCGATGTTGCCAAGAATTACATAATATTCCGAGAAGATCACAAAAAAGTTCTCGATGATTCCCCAAGAAATCTAAAGATTGAACGCAGAGATGGGACATCGGTGCGTTTTAATCCAATGAAGATTGCTGCTGCTATCGAGAAAGCTTTCCGAGCTACTAATCTTATCGATGGTCCAACTCCGGGTGGGACAATTAATAATGTAAATCTTGTGGCCTCCAGAGTTGTTGCTAAGGCTGTTGAGATGGCTAAAATTGGTCGCCAACTTACAATCGAACTCATCCAAGACGAAGTTGAGCGTCAGCTAATGGCAGAAGGGTTTTACAATGTAGCAAAAGATTACATTATTTATCGCTCCGAACGGGCAAAGGCTAGAAAAGAAGAAGTTGAGGTAAAAACCGATACCGTTATTGAATCAAAGGTTATTGAAACAAAAGCTGCTAAGGCGCAAGGCCGTCAATTTAAAATGACCAAAACCGATGGTACTCAAGGAGTAGTCACCGAGGAAGAGCTTAGAAGTAAAATTAAATTTGCATGCCAAGGGCTTGAAAAAAGTATCTTGGTTGATGAGATTCTTGAGCTTTCAATTTCTAATTTTTATGATGGTATTAAACAGGCCGAAGTAGATTTATCAAATGTGATGGCAGCAAAGTCGCGTATCGAAGCGGAGCCTGATTATTCTCAAGTTGCAGCAAGACTTCTTTTAGACATCATCTATAAAGAGAGCGTTGGTGTGTCAGCGTCCGATCCACGTCTTGCAAATGCTCATAAAATATATCTTAAAGAATACGTTAAAAAAGCCATCACTTTAGGCAGAGTCGATGCCGCGCTTTTGGAATTCGATCTTGATAAATTAGGTGCTGCAATTAATTTGACTAAAGATCTGAAATTTACTTACCTCGGTCTTCAGACTCTGTATGATCGTTATCTAATTCACGACAATCAAGTTCGCTTAGAAACTCCTCAGATATTTTTCATGAGAGTGGCCATGGGCTTAGCTCAGAAAGAAGGTGCTGTGAAAAATGAAAGAGCGATTGAGTTTTATGAAACTCTTTCTGATTTTCATTTCATGTCGAGCACTCCCACCCTTTTTAATTCGGGAACTCAACATCCTCAATTAAGTTCTTGCTATCTTTCAACGGTGATGGATGATTTGCAACATATCTTTAAAGTTGTTTCAGATGACGCGCTCCTTTCAAAATGGGCCGGTGGATTAGGTAATGATTGGACAAATGTAAGATCAACTGGTGCTCTTATTAAAGGTACGAATGGTTTAAGCCAAGGCGTAATTCCTTTCTTAAAAGTTGCTAATGATACAGCCGTAGCTGTTAATCAAGGCGGAAAGAGAAAAGGAGCAATGTGTGCCTATCTTGAAACTTGGCACATGGATATTGAAGACTTTTTAGAGCTTAGAAAAAATACTGGGGATGAGCGCCGCCGTACACATGACATGAATACAGCTAACTGGATTCCAGATCTATTCATGAAACGGGTTGAGCAAAACGGAACTTGGACATTATTTAGCCCAAGCGATGCTCCGGATCTTCATGATCTTTATGGGGCTGCTTTTGAAAAAAGATATGCGCAGTATGAAAAGATGACCGAGACTGGAGAGGTAAAGATTTTCAAGAAAGTTGAAGCGCTACAGCTTTGGAGAAAAATGCTCGGCATGGTGTTTGAGACAGGGCATCCATGGATCACATTTAAAGATCCATCAAATGTACGCTCGCCTCAAGATCATGTGGGTGTTGTACATAGCTCCAATCTTTGCACAGAGATTTTGCTAAATACCTCTAAGGAAGAAACTGCCGTTTGTAACTTAGGTTCAATAAATCTTGCTTTTCATATTAAGCCTAATGGTGAAATTGATAAGCAAAGATTGGAAAAAACTGTAAAAACAGCAGTTAGAATGTTGGATAATGTTATCGATATTAATTTTTACCCAACAGTAGAAGCCAAGACTGCAAACCTAAGACACAGACCGATCGGTCTAGGTTTAATGGGATTTCAAGATGCGCTTTACATGAAAGGTATTAGCTATGCTAGTCCAGAGGCAGTGAAATTTGCCGATGAGAGTATGGAGCTGATCTCTTACTTTGCGATTCTTGCTTCAAGTGAGCTTGCAAAAGAGAGAGGCACATATCAAACATATAAAGGTTCTAAATGGGATAGAGGATTACTCCCACTTGATACCATTCAAACTCTTAAAAATGAACGTGGCGGTGAGTGGTTAGATGTTGATACTACCGCATCAATGGATTGGACCCCTGTTAGAGAAAGCGTAAAGAAATACGGTATGCGCAATAGTAACACCATGGCGATTGCGCCAACGGCTACTATTTCAAATATCACAGGCGCAGTTCAATCAATTGAGCCGACATATAAGCACCTTTATGCCAAATCAAATCTTTCGGGAGAATTTACCGTACCGAATGTATTTTTGGTATTGGAGCTTAAAAAGCGTGGATTATGGGATTCGGACATGATCGATGATCTTAAGTATTTTGATGGAGTCTTAACTGAGATCGATAGAGTTCCAGATGATATTAAGAAGATCTACGTTACGGCTTTTGAAATCGAACCTGATTGGATTATTGAATGTGCCAGCAGACGTCAAAAGTGGTTAGATATGGGACAATCTTTGAACCTCTATCTTTCTGAACCAAATGGCAAAAAACTTCATGACATGTACATGCGTGCTTGGAAGAAGGGCTTAAAGACTACTTATTATTTAAGATCATTAGGTGCAACTCAGATTGAAAAATCTACAACTGATATCAATAAGAGAGCACTTCAACCACGCTGGATGAAGAATAAGTCAGCTTCTTCCAATGTAGTTGTTGATAGAGCGGAAAGTAAATCTGAAATAAAAGTTTGTAACATGGAAGAAGGTTGCGAGAGCTGCCAGTAACCAGCCAGGGGCTGGACCCAGTCTTACTATTCTATTGATTACTGAGATGTTTGTGATCAATACGTAAGGTTGATTAGGGTAGAGATAGTTTTAAATATTTTTTATAAAAAGAGAGAAAGACATATGCTTACTTTTGGTGATGAAGATACAAACACAAAGAAAAATGTAATTAGCCAAATTGCCGGTGGAGAAAGAAAACGCGTTGCTCTAAAGGATAAAAGATTAATTAATTGCAGTACTGTAGATGTTAATCAGTTAATGCCTATCAAATATAAATGGGCTTGGGAGCATTACATTAATGGTTGCGCTAATAATTGGATGCCGACCGAAGTGCCAATGGGTAAAGACATCGAGCTTTGGAAGTCTGACAAACTCACTAAGGATGAACGCCAAGTGATTATGCGAAATCTTGGTTTTTTTAGTACTGCTGAAAGTTTAGTAGGTAATAATATTGTATTGGCTGTTTTTAAACACATCACCAATCCTGAATGCCGCCAATATTTATTAAGACAAGCTTTTGAAGAAGCCGTTCACACACATACATTTCATTACGTTGTTGAATCTCTTGCTCTCAATGATGGAGAGGTTTTTAACATGTACAATGAAGTTAATAGCATTAATGCTAAAGATGAATTTGAAATGTCGCTTACTAGAAATATCTTAAGCGAAGGTTTTTCTACTTCTACGCCCGAAGGTACTCAGAAATTCTTAGAAGATCTGATCGGTTTTTATGTAATTATGGAAGGACTCTTTTTTTACAGTGGCTTTGCCATGATTCTTTCTTTTCACAGACAAAATCGGATGACTGGAATAGGAGAGCAATTCCAATACATCATGCGCGATGAAACAATACATCTTAATTTTGGAATTGATCTGATCAATGGTATTAAAGAAGAGAATCCTGAAATCTGGACACCTGAATTTCAAAAACACATCATGGAGTTGGTTGATCAAGCTGTAGATCTTGAGATCAAGTACGCTCATGATTGTTTACCAACAGGAGTCTTAGGATTAAGCGCTCCAATGTTCAATGAATATGTACAGCACATTGCAGATCGACGTTTAGAGAGAATCGGTCTTAAGGCAAAATACGGATCGCGTAATCCATTTCCATGGATGAGTGAAACAATAGATCTTGGTAAAGAAAAGAACTTCTTTGAAACAAGAGTTACTGAGTATCAGACTGCTGGAAACTTAACTTGGTAAAATAAATAGGGACGGAGCCCAATTTATTTGATAATAAATTGGGCTCCGTCCCTATTTATTAAATCCAAAACTTCCTCTCTGCGATCCCCCTGAATCTCAACAACACCCTCTCTTTCGACAATGTAATAGGTTCCACCAGTTCCAAGAGATTTTTTAAGATAAACACAAATATCTTTTAATATACTTTCTGTTAAAGGTAATTTTTCGATCAATGTAACAGTCTTGCCGCCACGACCCTTTCTTTCAATACGAACTGAAGGTTTCAGAGGAATAGAGAATTTTTGCTTTTGACATATACAATCCTTAATTACTTGATTGCAATTAGGACACCGTTTCACAGGAATCGGATCAGTTGAATAGACAACTTTATATGCACCATCATCGGAATCTTTATTTTTTCTATTATTATTTTTCACCTTATTATTCTTCAAGTGCAGCTCGCGCTTGGATTATCTGTGTGATTTCTCATCCTTGGAAAATAAGCTAATTGTTGCTGTACCATTTTACTAAAAATATCAAAAAGCCGATCGTAATCTTT
>JAWXBT010000291.1:0-11063 GCA_034440315.1 bacterium | reverse complement strand
TAACGGAATTGATTGGGTGGCGGTACAATACGGACATATTCGCGCAAATCGAATCCACGATACTGATGGTTGGTGCACTTATGTTAAAGGAGGCTCCTCTTATATTTTGATTGAATCAAATATTGTTTATGATTGTGGAGAAGGTGGTGTTACTGCTGGACAAGGAACAGGTTTTGAATTCATGTCGACTCCCTGGCTTAATTTTGAAGCCAATTACATAAAGATAGTGAATAACTTAATTTATAATATTGATGGAGCAGCACTCGGCGTTAACGGGGGATATCAGATTTTAGTTGCTCATAATACTGCATATCATGTTGGAGAACGAAGTCATCTACTCGAAGTTGTTTTCGGTGAACGATCGTGTGATGGAGATCTTGCGAGTTGTGCAGCACAAAGAAGCTTAGGTGGTTGGGGATCTACAACTACTGATTCGGTTCAACCAATCGGAAATAATGAAGTAAATATATTTAATAATATTTTTTATAATCCAACTGGTTTTACTAGCGGATCTCAACATTTTGCAATTTATGGTCCGCGAGTACCAACTGTAAGCGGCATACCGTCACCCCAAGTAAGTGATGAGAATCTTCGCATCAAAGGTAATATTATTTGGAATGGTTCGCCGAGTTTTACTATCGGAATTGAAGATACGGATCAAGGTTGTCAAAGTGGGAATGCAAGTTGCAATCAAACCCAGCTTCTGAGTGATAATTTAATTAATACAACTGAGCCTGATTTTGTTAATGCTGCATTTTTCGATCTTCGCCCTTTAGCTGGCGGTGCTCTTGAAATGCTATCCTCAAGCACTATTCCAGACTTTGTGGCTATTGATTCTGGACTTACAAATATTCCTGAAGGTGTCAGAGATGCTACACTTTTTCGTGAATTTTCAAATGCTGCCGCCTCAAGTAGACCTCCAGGAGCATTTGTTAATTCAAGCTCATCTTTAACATTTCCTTCTTCAGATGGCGTTATTTCAACACCTAGTAATGGCACAAATAATCAAGCACCCTCACTAACAGGTGTAACTTTAAGTGCAAAACGAAAAGGAAAAAAAGTAACAGTTAAAATTTCCTCTATAATCACCGACAATGATCAGATCTCGCTTGCTACTGCATCTATTAGTGCTAAAACCACTATACTTAAAAGAGTAACTCTGAATTTAGGTAATGATAAATATGTCGGAACTTCTAAAGTCAAAACTTCCGTTAAAAAACTAAAAGTAATGATAAGAGCAACAGATTCCTTTGGATCTACAACTTCAGTGCAAAAATCTGTTAAAATTAAATAGTGACCTTCGCTAATGTCATACCTATAGTGAATTTCAAAAATCCTTGCCGAAAAGAATCCGCCTTCGCCCTTCGACAAGCTCAGGGCTTCGGCGGATATAGTCTATAGTTACGCCAATAAGTAATTTCCGAATACTTTTCTGTTGAAAACCTTCGGTTTACTTGAAACATTTAGTTGAAAATGGAGAGAATCTATCTAATTAGATATACTTCCCCTTGTGTGAGTTTCAATTGATAGAAAGAAATAGAATCAGAAAGAAAAAAAACATTGCCCGGTTGAAAGTTAGTGTTAAACCGCTGGCCTATAATTTCCCCTTCTGCATTTAAGGAAAATAAAATCTGAAATTTTCCATTTGTATCAATAGAAAGTGTTTTATCGTGATCCCGAATTACAGTTACTGAAAATTCCTTAGCTAAGTTATTATATTCCAAACCAAAGTCACCCTTCGATCCGTAAATAATTGGGCCATGCATATTTGAATACAGTCCCATTTTAAAATCTAGAATCTCTATCAAGGCTGGAATATCGCGCTCTTTCTGAGTTAAACCTGCTCTTACAACATTATCTGAAGTAGCCATTACCTCGACAGCATCCCCTTTAAGGTAAGCATGTAGAACACCTGGTTCTATAAAAATGGCTTCTCCAGGTTTAAGTGTAACTAAGTTCATTAAATAAAATAAAAATAATCCAATATCCCTTGGATACAGTGCAGAAGTTTTTAAAATCCAATCCTCTTCAGGTTTAAAATTTTGAGAATTATTTAATCGTTTAATTAGTTCCTTAGAAGCTGTTTTAATCTTTTCTTTTCCTGCTTCACTTTGAGTCAAATTAAAAAGTGCTGAGCAGAATTTTTTAAAATCTTCTGTTTGAATTTCCAAATCAGGCAAAAGATCTTTAAATTCTGGAACTTCTTTTAAAACTAAATCGATTTCGGTCTTACTTTTAAAGCCATATAATAAAGTTAGATCAGTAATTGGAAATGCAATCTCAGGTTTATGATTAGAATCTCCATATCGTGCGGGATTCAACTTGTTAAGTTTAAGAGCTTGTTCTTTATTTGGATGAGCTTGAATAGATAGAGCTGAGTCAATTGAGAGGACTTTTAAAAGAAAAGGTAAGTCTTTAATTGCCTGAGTTAAATCACCATTTATGCCATCTTGCTCAATCCTTGAAATTCCATTTTTATGAGTTCCAAACCAAAGCTCGGCGTATGTAGTTTTTGGATTGATTTTATTCCCAGATAATTTGGCCGCTAGAGAGTTGGCTCCTAATTTTCCCCAGGAGTAATCTTTTGTAACACCTTTTACTAATATTGGTTTTTTTAAATCAAACGGCATTCAGACTATCTCAACATTGGCTCGAGGAACTATAACTTCTCTACCATCTTCAAGTCTAGCTTTTAAGACTCTAGCTTCTGCACCTGTTTCAATCTTTATTAATTCACGAGGAAGTTCTGTAACACTGCCATAAAGACCAAAATATGGGACTCTTATCATTCTAATTTTACTTCCTATATCAAGTCCAACTTTTATAGTCGGATCTTTCTGGGCCTCTTTTTGATTATGAGTTATTATAATCTCAGGTCTAATAGCTCCAGCTCTTACTTGAGTAGTACCGTTAATCGAAGCAACGAATCCATTAAATTTTTTTAAAACAGATAAAACTCGCTCTGAAATCGGCAGAGATCCAAAACCTTCGGTAATAATCAAGGTCATACTTAGATTCTCATCTCCTGTAATCGCTACACCAAGGTCGTATCCCAGATACGATTTTAAAGCTTTATCATCAATGGCACCTACGATCATACCGACGGCACCAGCAGAAGCGGCTTTTCTTATTGCTGCTATTGACGGTGCAGTAGCACCAACAAGAATTTTTCCTTTGATATTAACGGGAATATCTTCTTCACTTAAAGATTTATCAGCTGGAATTGAAAGAATTAAAAGTTCTCCTATCTTTTCCCCACCAACTCCAAAAATACCTTGCACAAAAGCGCCTTCAGTTTCAATACTTACTGATTTTGTATCTATAATTTCAGTAATATTACCACTGACAAAAGCATTAATAATAAGCGGAGTAGCTATCTCTCTCACGCCAATATGTCCGTTTACTTTAGAAATAAATTCAACAACGCCTGTACAGGTGCAGATAAAGCGAGACTTAAACAAACCGAAAAGTCCACTATGCTCACAAAGAATATCTCCAGATTTTACATTATCTCCAACCTGAATCTTCAAAGCTGTTATAACTTCATTAGGTTCAATTCCTAACTTTTCTGAAATTCTTAAAATATGAAGATTCCCTGGAAGATCCGCACTTAAAACTGGATCTGAAGCCTTAACAACATCAGAAATTTTTACCAAAACTTTTCCGGCAATAGGAAGCTCTCTAACCTTTTCGATGGTCGTTGCAAAGCTTGCTCGTAATCCTGGAATAAATGCGCTAGCCATTTCAGTGCTCCATCAAATAAATCTTTATCTAAAACTAACCTTCATTCACAGATTGATTTCATTACTTTCTAAAAAACTCTTCAACTTTCTTTAAATTTTAAGACGGAGCACTAATTTTACCTTGCCTCCCTCCGGTCGGTTAGTGCCGCTAGCGATGTGATGAAATGATATTCGCTATTTGTCGCGGCACTAGTACCTTAATCCCAAGCTATCATAAATTTTTTTCTGATAATTTACCCTCTTTGTTTCTTCCGGCATTTCTATTGGTCTGTTTCGTCCATCAAGAATTAAACCAATTTCACCTAATTCAATTTCACGCTCCAAGATTTCGCCTGGTCCATTTCCAACATTTATAGATTTATTTAAAGGAACAACTTTAAGTGTGGCTTTTTTATTAGCGCTATTCGGAACGATAACAACTTCAGATCTTTTAATCTGTGCAACTTCGTTTCCATCTATGAAAACCGAAGCTAAATTTGAAATTTTTATCTTGCTTGGGAAAATAGGAGCCGCCACGTGTGCTAAATTAATTAAACAATCTCGGAGTAGAATCTCTGATGCAGCCTCAGGATGAACTGAAGAAAACACACCTAAATGAGGGAGCATAAAAATCGAATCAACCGCTATCTGAGTAACTCCCTGAAGCTCATACGCATCAAGCATCATCAGTGCTGCTTGTTTCCGATCAGGAGCATGACTTAAAACTCCACCAGATCCAATTACTAAATCTAAGGCTAATAAATCTACCAATTCTTCTCGGCCTGTTGCTTGAGAAAAAATATCGCTAATTCCTTTTTTCTGTTTTGTTCCGCTTAAACCAACGGCTAAGGATCTATGATGCAGAAAGGAAAGTCTTAATGCTTCACGACAAACAGCCTGTTCTAAATTCAAATCATCAATTGTTTGAGGAATTGATGTTGGGCGAATCATTTTATTTCTTAATCTGTCGTGAATCTCATTATCTGATATTTCATATGGCAACCAGCGTTTAATATTATCAGTCCCAGCTTCTATAAGTACATTAGCAATGGAATAGCTCATTCCCAGATTAGCACTCACGGTGCGATTAAAAATGGGTTTATTAGTTGCTTTATTATTAAAGACGCTAAAAACATCAGTCGTAGCACCACCAATATCAGCAGCTAATACTTGCAAATTTCGCCTTGAAGCAAAATCTGAGATCATATTTCCAACAGCTCCTGGTGTTGGCATTACAGCAACCGGAGTCCAGCGCAAAAGTTTACCATAACCAGGAGCATGGCTCATGACATGCTTTAAAAAGAATTCATGAATAAGATCCCGAGCTGGCTTTAAATTTTCTTCTTCTAGTGTCGGACGTATATTATCAACAGCTTCAAAATTTGAGATAGATTTAAGAATTTCCTCTACTTCTTCCCGAGCATCTTTATTTCCAGCATAGATAACTGGTAGTTTTAAAGTATCGCCAAATCTTGGTTTTGGAGACGCTGCCAATAGCAACTCAGCTACTTCAACAACATGGCTTTTTGTTCCACCATCAATACCACCAGTTAAAAGAACAATATCTGGTTTTAAATGACGAATCCTATCAATTTTTTCATGTTCGGCTCTGCCATCGTCTGCTGAGAGCACATCTAGAACAATCGCTCCGGCACCCAAAGCAGCTCTTTCCGCAGATTCCGCACTCATTTCTTTAACGACTCCACCAACAATCATCTGCAAACCACCACCAGCAGAGCTTGTCGAGAGATAAAGATCTATGCCTTCAGCTTGATTTTTATCAGTAATAATAAAAGGTACGTCTTCAACAGAATGACCAGAGTATCGAAGAAATTTTCTTTTACTTAATTCTTCAACTTCAATAAAAGCATTTTTTGCGCCTACAGTTACGTCAGCAACTGGTTCTTCAACTGTTGTCGGGGCTTCCCCACGAAATGTCTGGTGCCAACCATCTAGTTTTTTCTCAAACATTACAGCCTTAGTGGTAGTGGAACCACAATCTGTAACTAGTACGGTTTTTAATCCTAAAGGGTCGGTTCTCATGAGACAAACTTTAAATGATTTTTCCTACTGCGCTGGCCCAATCAACTAAAAGAAATTGCAGTCTTTCAACTAAAAGTGCCAAGCGAGCCATTACGGTTGAGCCAAAAAAAGATCCAAAACAAACCATCATAAGCCATCTACCCGAAGCAGAAAACTTCTTTTCTACAGACGACTCTGCTCTAATCGAGAAAAAGAAATAGTACATCACTGATAATAAGGTAAAAACAAATACGCAATTTGAAAAACTTTGAAACCAATCAATCTCGCCGCTAGCAATTACCACCAACGGCTTAAAGCTACTAGCCAATTGAGGAAGCATCTCGGCAAAGAACCCTTTAAAATATAAACCTGCAGATGCTCCTAAAGAAAAACCAATGACTAATTTTGCCAACCAGCCAAACTTTTGTGAATAAATAAAATAATAAAGCAATCCAAAACAAAGTGGTAAAATATAAAGTAGCATTAAAAGGTTATATTCTTGGGAAAGTGTTCCATCAGGATACTGAACTATATCAAATCCAAGTAAAGGAACTAAGATTTGTGGCCACAAAAAGTATCTAAATCCCTGTATCACTCCTAATCCAGTAGCAATACCAATAAAGATATGTTCAAAAAGTCTGTAAAAAGGATTCTCGCGATAAAGGAAACTAAATATTGCTAAGGTCGATATTCCACCGATGATTGTTGTCCAAAAAATAAATGATTCATTTGAAATCATTTGGCTCTTACTCCTTTAAGCCTATCAATCACACCAGAAATATTCCCTAACACAATTAATCCAATCAAAAGTAAATGTGCGATGCCCAAACCAGTATTAATTAAAATTGCATCATCTTTAACTCGGTTTGGAAACTTATCTGAAAGTAACTTTGAATACCAAGCAGCACCTGCGATACCTTCTAGTAATCCAGTTAACTGACCTGAATCGAGATAAATATAAGCTTCAGGAATTGTAATTGAGGTGCAACCGTGACCAAATAATGGTCGGTAATCAGCGGTTTGAAAAAATTGTACGTAGGAATCAAAGACACCCGTAAGACCTGTTAGCTCAATAAGTAAGGAAATACTTCTAAGTCCTTTTACTCCTTTAAAAATTGCTAATTCTTCAAGTGGAGTTGTGTAAGCATCAACTGCAAAGGTTGCAGCTAAACTAGTAGATTTTGGAATTGCTTGAATTACTACAGCACTTCCTGGACGGTACCCTAAGTTAACCCAGTCTTTGCCATACTCCCAAGTTTCACCTGGCATTTCCATTTCTAACGATCGTTTCAATTTCTCTGGAATTGATTTTAAGAAAGGATCCGCCAACACATATTGTGAAAAAAGAATAATGGGAATTCTTCTTCTCATTAGATGTTCAACCACAACTTCAGCTTGTGTTGCATTCTCAGCTTTAGTATTTGGACCAAAATCGAAAGCAACAAAAGCTACCTTACCGGCTTCGGGTTTCAAAGATTCCACAACATCAAATAACTTACCGGCTGATTTCATTCTAGCTGGTTGAATTGAATATTTATTTAGAAGTGGCCAGGATAAAGCTACTACTACAAATAGATAGATTACTCGCCGATCTAAATTGCGAAGAGATAACCCCATCATTTACTTTTCCCCTCATTCGAAGAAAAGGTTTGGGTCTCAATTGATAACCACATTCTTATGGCCATATATAAACTAGCAATCGCAGCGCCAAATTTTACAGCTCGAAAAGCAGCAGCACTCGGAACTTCTAAAAGCCAAAGTCGAATTTCAGGCAGTGCTTCACTAATATAAATGTAAAATGGAATCTGTCCTAACATCACAAGAACTGCCGCAATCATCATTAAGGCTGACTCGGCACTACGAATTCTAAATGCCCGATAGCCTGCAGAAATTATATAAAAACCAAGTAAGGAAAACATGGCCGAGCCAAGAGGAACGAATAATCCCTCATATACGAAGTCATAAGTTAATTTTGAATTTGAGAACTTATATATTTGTTCATTAACTTTTTGTCTTTCTGATGCAATTGCACTAGCTAAAGAAGAAATTGATAAAAGCTGATCAAGATTTAAATCTAATTTTCGATCTTCAAGTAGTTGATTTAAAGTTACAGTAGTAGTCTGCAAATCTGAAGTATTTTTTTGTAAGTTTTCGTAAAACTTATCTGAAATTCTCTGATCTTTATTTGATAGTTCATTTTGCAAAATTACAATCTCTTTAGACAATGAAGTAATTAGTAACTTTGTCCGGATTTCTGGAGATTGAACTTTTAGATTTTTGTTTTCGGCATCAACCTTAATTTGTTTAGCAAAAGAACTAAGATTTCTAAATGTTTCTGATTTAGAATTTAAACTCTGTGAAACCATCCACTCATTTGCCACAATGTAGAGCATTAAAAACATTGAAATAAGAAGAACAGCGCTATTAATTAAACCCTTCTTTCTAAAAACAATTTTAGATCCATGAACATATAGAAGATTGATTAGACCAAGGGCAAATGTTACAGCACCAACTGCAATCACTCCATTACTGATCTGTTGATGGTATTTTCCAAATTCACCACCACCCAGAGCTTCTGGTAGTTTGGCTGGAAGCAAGAATTCAAGAAAGAAATAAATTCCGCCTAAAAAAGTTGTAATTTTTAAAAGCTTCGATCTAAAATTCATTTAATCAACCTAAAATAACTTCTCCCAAGGAGTTCGAATTAATTCATCAATATCTGGTAGTGAAATTTCGGGCCAAATAACTTTGGCAGTTGCTATTGCCACTCCTAAAAGCATAAGACCAAAAATTACAATCTTAGCTCTATCTTGAGCATATAGACTGCCCATCTGAACTGGCTCATTAGTTAAGTATGCTGCGGCAGCAAATAATTCCTCACCTATCAAAGTGTAATCACAAGCTGTAATAAAAAATGGCACTTGTTCTGGGCTAACACTTCCAGCTACTTGCATAGCTCCAACTTGCTGTCCCGCTTCGGCTAATATCAAAGATTCAGCAGCAAAATATCCAAAGAGAAAAGCACTGGCAACCTTTTCTCTGTGTATCAACCCCATATATCCAGAAGAAAAGGCAAATTGTTCATCCGATAAAAACATTATATTACTTGGATCAAATTCATGACTTCTGCCTTCCACTCGGTATGCATCCTTCATCACAGTTTCGGCAATCACCATAACTTCTGGGGAATATTGTGGCAGAAGAAGTTTATTTTTATATAAAGCACAGCGTCTTGAGACATGAAATAAAATGCCTAATACTGCATACAGTGTTGGGCTGACAGATGTGAGTCCAGTTGAAAACGAAACTGGACGACCCATTTCAGCTGCTCGTCCAATGGCTTGATTAATTGCATCAATTCCTGCAATTTTTCTGACGAATAATCGGTGCCCAGCTTTTGCACGGTTTATAAAATAAAAAAGCGGTAATGCTAAGATGATCATTATAATAATCATCCCCAAAGAGGCATGTTCAATTCCCATGAACAAACTCCTCACGAGCTTCGATCAATTTTATTAGCTCTTCAATTTTATCTTGAGAGCTAAGTAAAGTGAGAGAAACTTTGTATAGCTTTGCCCCAACAATTGGGACTAAAAGCGGATAGGAAATTATTGTAGCTTCTCTAAATATTCCGAATAAAGGCTTATACATTTCAAGAATAAAAATGGCTGGTACAGAGAGTCTGCGTTTGGCAATCTCTTCAGCAAGAAAAGCCAAATCAGGGACACCCACTTTATCAGAAATTTCATGATTCATCTAGATGTAAGGCTATAAAATCGTTAGGACTTTGGAAAGGAATATTAATTTTAAATTATTCAGGCATATTAAAATAGTCCTGACTTTCTAACATATCTGAAGATTCAGTCTTAGGTTCTGATTTACTTTCAACAAGACTCGGATTTTCTGGTTCTATTTTTTGATCATAGTTAGAATTTCCATTCAATAAATCATATTCCCTCTGAAGCTCATCAAGATCCTCGAATCGAGTAAGATCTACAATTGATAACTTCTTATCAAGATCCATTTCATTATCTTTACTTCTCTGACGAGCCCCTTCTTCAGCAAAAAGAGCGGCTTTGGCCATTTGGGTTAACTGCTGGTTTAACTCGTACTTTCTTTTTTCAAACTTATGTGGAGCAGGAATTACTTTGACGGCATTTAATGCATTTTGTAAGGTTTCAATATCTCCTCTTAGAGCTTCGGAAACTTCTTTAATTCTTTTCGTTTCTTCTTCGACCTCAATAATTTTTCCTATCTCAGCAGCATTAGCAGCGCTCAGTCGTAATCTTTTAAGACTCATCGACTCCTGATCTAGCTCTTCCTTTTTTGTACTCAGATTAGCTCTTAATGAAATAACTAAAGATCTAAATCCCTCCGCATTAGTTGGCAGTTCAGCAAAACTAATTGGTAGATTATAAACTTGAGAAAGAAAGTTTTTTCCTTCTTGGGAATTGACTGAAACTACATATTGAATTGTGACTGCATGACTACTTTCTATACTACCTCCAACTAGGTACTGCTTAGATCCCTTTAATCTGTCCCCAACACCAGGCAATATTGTTAAAACAGCAGGAATTTTTTTTATACCTTCGGAAGTATAAACAATAAAACATGCATCTTTCGGTTCAAAAGGTAGAAGTAATGTAGAATCTAAAATTGATCTATTGATAACTGAAGAATTTTCAGCAAGACAACTTCCAAAGTATAGTCCAAAATAAGAGCAAATAAATAAAAGAATATAGTTCTTCACAAACGTCCCTCTTCTGTAACGATCGAAGGTGCAGCGCTAGCTTTTAATTTATTTATTTTATTTTTTAACTCAATAATTTTTTTTGCCTTTTCAACCTCAGAATCAAAATCAAATGAAGCAAAGGGAGTACTTGATTCGAACATAGAATCAAGCCAACGATTCTCGCGATCAATTGTCTTTCTTGAAAGAGAGACAAGATTACCCATATCTGTAACTCTCTCTGAAAGAGCCAGTTGTTTGGCTAAAATTCGGGCTTCTTTTTTATTCTTACTTAGTATCTTTTCAGCCTCTATAAATCCGGCTTGAGCCTTCTCTAATCGAATGTTTGTTCTTTGCTGAAGAGTACTTTGGTCTTTCATAAACTCACTCAGCTTACTAATGGCCTCTTTCTCCTTTAAAAGTCTTTCCTCAACAATATCGATCTCTTTTTTAACTTGAGAAACTTCTCGTTTAAGAAAAATAATTTGTTTTATCTCACTTTCTTTTTCTAAAACTAGTGGAACTACCTCTTCTTTTGGTATTGGAGCGACCGTCCAGCTACCCTTTGAATTCAAATTAATATTATATAC
>JAWXBT010000290.1:0-4534 GCA_034440315.1 bacterium | reverse complement strand
GAAAATGCCAGATTATGACTGTCCGAGAAGAACTAATCCGCGAGATTGAGCAAACATCAGATGATGTACTTGAGGTGCTATTGAGTTTTTTGCGTCAGACGCGCTTGTCGAAATCAGAAGGTTTGTTGCCGATGGAGTCTGCTGAGATTTCGAGTGCTGAATTGACAGTACAAAAGCATTATCCTCTGCGCGGGATGCCACTGGCGATCGCTGATGATTTTGATGCGCCTTTGATTCTGAGTGATGAGCGAGTAGGTGGATATTAACGTTTTGGCTCAATATCGAACTCAAGCCGAGAACGATAAAAGTGAACATCAAATTCTAAGAAGAAATTTGTCTGTCCCAGAATCAATGATACGGTGTCACTTTTGGCCCAAGCAAATACTAATCTTACCGGAGCAAACTCCGCTATTTCAGCCATGAAAAATACTGGCATCGCTGGTTGATTACCAATGTTACCTGCCAGTCGAATGATGGCTTTGCTGTCATCCCAAACCAAGCCAAGCTGAATTCCTATTTGGTAAGGCAATACATTCACGGTTGCACCGCTGTCTACTAACCCAACAACTTCGACTCTCTGGTTATTGTGGCGCAGAATCAAGGGAATGCGCGGTAGGCTGTCAAACTCATCTTGAGAGGGGTCATTGGTAGAGTATTGGAATCGCATAATACTCAGTTTTCGTTGTGTTTAGCCAGATTCATTGCCTGCATCAAAGCTGCACCAGCACCAAAAGTATCGTAGGGGGTTGGTAGGTAGTAAATCTTGTAAGGTTCCAAAGGAAAAATATCCTCACTGATATCTTCTTCCGCCATGAGAATGCGGATTAACTCTCGTTTGTCGATCGCAGACAGTTGTTTAATGGTAGGGAGTAATTCTGTTAGTGTCATCGGTTGTTTTCCTGCGATGCGTCTATGTTAACGGTAGCAGGTCAACGCAGTAATGGCAACTTCCAGGGGAGTTTGACAGAAATTGGGGCGATCGCACTTAGTTTTGTTCGTAAGGGCGATCGCACTTAGTTTTGTTCGTAAGGGCGATCGTTAAAAACGTACAATGCTAAAACATTGCTATAATAGTCAGTTTTAGAAACTTAGCCTAGTCTTGTGCTTCCCCGTCCAAGATTTTGACTAATAATTCATAAGCAAGAATAGAAACATCTTTTCCTTGGTTGGCCGCTTTTTCAAAAAGTTTGGCTGAGTCTTCGGGGCTAAGATTGACAGTAATAGTACCAAGATTGCCTTCCCCAGTAACAATAGAAACATCAGGAAGAATAGAAATATTTTTTCCTTGGTTGGCCGCTTTTTCAAAAAGTTTGGCTGAGTTTTCGGGGCTAAGATTTATGGTAATAGTCCCAGAATTTCCTTCCCCAGCAACTATAGGAACATCTTTTTCCTGTCTGGCAGTTTCTTGAACGGGTTTGGCTGAGGCTTCGGGGCTAAGATTAGCAGTAACAGTCTTAGGAGTCGCTTCTCTATTCTTCTGGTTTTCATTATCTTGACTCACTTCATCAGTTAGTCTCGAAGAAACTACAAACCCTGCAAATCCTAACCCTAGAGTTGCTAGAGAACCGACAATAATATATTGAGCTTCGTTGGTACTGATTGGCGAAGGCAGCACGACTTCAACACCGGGAATCCCACTTTCTATCATTGGATCTTGTGGTGGTTCTTGAGCGCGAGCTAACTTTATCAAGCCAAACATTAAAAATAGGATACTCAAAAACATCGCTATTGAACTAATAATTTTCCAAAACGTCTTTTTCATGTTTATTGCCTCCTGTGTGGTTAAATTATGATGGATTCAATAGAAATTATCCTTGCTTTTTGTGGTTTTTGCGGTTTAACACTTCTCCTGAAAAAAACGATCGGTTCTCTCTTCAATTTCTGGTATAGACCTCCATTTATCATTAATTGAGTTCCTCGTCATTTCAGGTTGTTTTTCTATATGGACATCTTTACAATTTGGGGTCTCTTTGTAGAATGTCAAATCACCAGTATAGCGTCCTTTTAGTGGATTTTCAGGATATGGTTTTACATGAGGTGATATGTAAGCCATTAATTTATCAACAAGAGCTTCTACAGTTTTTCCAACTACCGTTTCAATTAAAACCTCTCCAACAGAAATCGCTACTTTCCACAATTGAGGAGCAAGAGGGCTACATCCAAATAGCAGAGGGATAAATAGAAGAATGATCCACCAACTTGTTTTTCTCTGTTTTTTGTATTGCATGATAATTACCTCGTTGTACTCTCATCATCTAAAATAGCCAAGCTTTCAACGGTTTGATATTTCAGTTTACTAAATATATGAAAACCGAGGAAACACAAACCTAAAATACCTGCCACTCCGAAATGGTATAAATTCTCTGAAGTTAGCATAGCAAAGGGATGGGTGTAAGGAAAAAATCTAGCATATTCACCATGTATTAAGTTAGCTATACCTAATTTTACTAATCCTAGCAGGGAAGGAAAAAATAAAGCAACAACGGCGATTACCCTTTTAGAAAAGTAGTCAAATTCTAGGTCAAAATCTAAGACTGCTATCATACCTCCTGCGAAAATAATATAACTAACTAAACCTAAAGCATCTAAAAGTAAATTGGTAGAAAAAACATGATAATAGAGCGAAGTTATTAACATCCAAATCAACCCTAAAACACCCAATAAAACTCCATAAGCAATTACCCAAATTCCTCTAGCAACAGCAATATCTACAGGAGAGCAAGGCGTAAGTCGCAGCCATAGTAACTGGCTTACTGAAAAACTATCTCCCAAGGGTAGCAGTAACCGAAAAAGTACATCAAAAGCGATATAAATCCAAGCCCATGAAAACAATTCATGGAGCAGACTTATATAAACAGTTTCTCTAGATCCATAATATCCCTCTAAAGGAATATTAAAAACTGTTAGTTTTTCTTGATCCCAACCAAAAGGTGTGGCAATAATTATTCCTACTCCTAATAAAATTAGCCAATGATAGGACTTGACTAATTTTATAATCTCAGGTTTAACTATCACCCATGCTTTGTTTAAATTGATCATAAGTTTTCCCCCTTTTGCATAACCCCTGTCATCTGGAATTTATGGATTGATGAATCTGTGAAAATTTCTTCCAAAGCTTGAAAAGCACCATCTTTGGAGAGATTAAAATATTTTCTTGCCTCGGTATTAGGAGAATCAGTTTCTATTTGACAATCAAAACCTTGAAGTTCTTGTTTCTGTAGTTTACCTTGAAAAAGCTCATAAACTTTATCGGTTAACCTAGCGACTTCATCCCGTCGGTGAGAAATCCATAAAATCCCTGCTTGATGACAATTCGCAAGTCTTTGAACTTCTGACAATACAATTTCCTTACCTTCTTTGTCTAATCCTTCTGTTGCTTCATCTGCAATTAGTAACTGTGGTTTCTTAGCCAAAGCTAAAAATGCCATCAGTCTAATCCGTTGTCCTTTTGATAGTTTGCTAACATCAGATTCATAAAAGCTAGGAATCTGTAGCCGTTCTTCAATTTCAAGGTAAGATAGGTCTTTTAGCTCCTTTTCTTGCTGACATAAAGACTTAAAAATTTGCACAAGCTCTTTAACTAAAATCCCTGTTGGTAAGCCTAACTCTCCAGGGTAATAAGAGGGATCGCCTATGTAGCCTAGTTGGGGGTAATTATTGCCCCATAAAACTTTTCTGCCAAATAAATTTAGTGTTCCGTTGTTAGGAAAGCATAATCCTAGCAATAGTTTGATAATTGTAGATTTACCGCAGCCATTTTCCCCAATCAGACCAATAGTCTCACCCGGAAACAAACTTAATGAAACATGATCTAAAAGCTGATTCTGGCTGTTAGCATAGCTAAATGTAACATTTTTTAACTCAAATAATGGCTGTTGGCTTAGACGTGAGTCAGTTAAAAAATTTGGTTGCATCAATATTGTTTACTCGCTAAATGTATATTGCTCACCGACTCTACCCAAATCCTACAAAATGGTGAAGTAGCAGATTTTTTGGCGACTTATAGAGTTACACTTTGACATTGAATATTAAAACACTCTTCCTACAGTAGACCGATCGCCCACAAACTGAACAGCAAAAAAAGTTGGAAAAAGTTGGATCTTCCTAGAATGGCAATAAACAAGTCGGATGCGAGGCAAAAAAAGTTGGTAAAAGTGGGTAAAAGTTGGTTATAGTAACTACAGCCATCTCACCCTCCCACCTATGGACATTCCTCAGACAGTGCAATTTGTCGATGAAGCTGTCTGCACCAAGACAGGCAAACATCTAAATAACTTGCAGCGGAAAATTATCGCGGGAATACTGAATCGTCAAAAGTATGCTGATGTTGCAGAAACTTATGGTTATAGCGATAAGCACGTTAAAAAAGTCAGTCACGAGCTTTTACAAGTGTTATCTGATATCTTTGGCGAACAAGTTAAAAAAAGTAATCTTGAATCTGTTTTAGAACGGCAAATAAATGTAAATATAACTTTAGGTAATAAAAACACAAATCATAATAAAAACAGTGTAAGTATAGGTTCTATCAACAGTT
>JAWXBT010000289.1:0-2940 GCA_034440315.1 bacterium | reverse complement strand
TCTTTATCTTAAGGAGAAAATCAAACTTGTCGTTATAAACTGAACTTGTATTTAATTAATTTCTTTTCAAGGTCTTATGAATAAAAAAATTCTTAATCCTTTCAACCATGCCTTTATTATATTATTTGCAATCATATTGTTTATTAGTGCAGCACATGCAGTGCCTTCCTCCAATGCTAAAATAAGTGGCCGGATAATTGGCGGTGTGGGATATCAATTATTTCTAGTTAAAGAGAACGGAGAGATCCTTAAGAGCACCACACTTTCTTCAAGTGAAAAATTTAATTTTAATGTAAATCTTATTAAAGCAACCAAGGCATCTCTCTTTTTGGGAAAAGATGGACAAGGTGTTGGACCCGTAGTTTTGAAAAAAATAAGCACAACTAAATCCAGTATTTTTTTCTCAGGTAAAACTCAAGCTAATAAAAATAATATTCGCCTAGGAAGAATCGATCTGAAAGAGGGTTATGCTAATGTTAGAAAAAATCTCAATTCCTCAATTGTGTCAAAAATAGAAGCAACTGCTGTCGATGGAGTTCCAATTGGGGCTGGAAATGGAGGTTTAGTTGCCGCCACTACCCCAACCAAACAATTTCGTGGTGGACGTGACAGTGATAATGACGGCTATATTGATATTTTCGACTTAGATCTAAACGGAAATCGAATTGCTAATCCATTTGATACAACAGATGAAGAGGAAGAAGATGAGGAGTCACTAGGTGGTCCTGGTATTTTAGCCGCAGAAGGAGTCGATATGCCTTTTACCACTCTTTTTCTAAATATGAATCAGACTCTTAATGTGAATGTTGGCTCAGTTACTTTGGAAGATATTGATGCTGTAATAAGTGGTGAGAACGGCTTTGCTATAGTTTTCTTCTTCAAAGTTGATGACACAACTTATGACGGTGCACACGTAATCTGTGATTCATCTCTACTTTATTGTCGAAGTGAAGCAGACGGTGGAAGCACTTCAATTATTGGTGGCGTAAGTGAGTCTACCACTCCACCGAGTGGAGTTTGGTCAAGTTTCAATGATGATGGCAGCGGCTTTCCAAACTTGGATTTAATCAGCGGATTTCAAGGCCAAAATGAAAATGTATTCGTGGGTTCGGTACAACCTCGAGTAACTACTTCACAATTTCAACCAGGAGATTTGGCTACGATCGAATTTATGAATGGCACAACTGTTTCTGAGAGACGAGCAATTTCAATACCATCATATTTTGTTACAATCCCAGCATTGCAGAGTTACAATGCAGGATCTGGAGTTCAAACTGTAGATTATGACACTCCTCCTGGATCTTCTGAAGGTTCACCAATTACTCTTACTGGAGGTACTTTCACAGCTACTTTCTGGCGTCCTCAGCGTCTTTCAATAGGTGAGGAAACTGGATCTTTTCGTGATATTTCAGCTCTACAATATGGTTTAATTATAAGCACACAAACAAAAGAGTTCGGTTGTTCTGATGGACTATTTAGTGGACTTAGCTCACTTGATACAACTGGTAGTAACAGTCTTTGGCCACTTCGTGACACTGTAACTGTAGATGCTGAACCAAACGCAGCAAATACACTTTCCTTTACAGTGAATCTTAGTGCTTGTTTAGCAGAAAACGGTGCAACCGCTGGAACATATACCGTGAACTTAACTGCAGCCGGAGCACAGGTTACAGGTGGAAGGAATCGAGCAGCACAATCATTCTTTTTAGCGATACCTTAATTTACGGATAGGAAAATCAATTCTCTGAACTAACTCTTAATTCGATAAATCTTTTACTTCCATAAATCCACCGCCACTGAAATAAATATTATTTAACATGTATAATACAGTTTTTTTCGAGGGCCGTTCTTGCTCGTGGTTGAAAGATCTAGACCGAAATCCTCAGAACATGTTGGCATTTTTGAGATGATTTTTTATAGGCGATCCTCGTTCGATTAACTTACACTTAATTCAAGTTTATTTTCGCTAACGAGACAACCAAAAAACCTGTCAAGAGGTCACTACTAATATATTTCTTATTATAAAAAAATATTTTTCTACTCTGCGCTTACTAAGTTAGGAAAGTTAAGAAGCGTATGTTTCAGGAATGAATATTAGTTCACAGTGAAAAGATCTTATAATCGTTATTAGCAAACCTTAGTTCATAAATGGCGACTGAAGGTACCTTCTCCTTTCTTCTCGCTAACTAGCTAATAGTTCTCATGATCACCAGCATATAATTTCTTTTTAGATTTCCTAGGATACATCGCCTTTGGTAATTGAAATAACCTTTTCCAGAGTTAAGTATTTAAGCGGGGACAATATGAATCAGATCAATAAGGGGAGTATCCTCTCCATCTTTCTTTTTATTTTTATGTCGATGGCAGGTACTCAATTAGTATCTCCAAATAAAGCATTTGCTGATAGTACTTGGCAGATAATTGATAACTGTCCGTTGGGTTCTTACATATCCGTAAATATTCTGCCGGCAGGGACACAGCTTCAGATTGGTGGAGTTATACATTCTTATGGAACTTTCTCCTCTCTTCAAACAATATACTATGAGAATCGTAGCGATACTAATACCTGCTTATCGATGGACACGGACACCGCTGTAACTGCGGATCTTAATCTGCGATCAATCTCCCTTCTAAGGCGGTTAGCAACTATTAATATGACGGATCAACAGACCGTAAATTTTACCGCCTTTGACGGAGTTGTTGATTTTGCTGGAACAAGTGGTGGCCGAATAGATCTCGTTGATAGCAGAAGCTTCTCAATGCCGATAACTGTTACTGAGAGAGTGGCGAAAAGAGTTTTGGCTGCAGGTCTTTCTTTTGAATATCAATGTGACAGCCAGATTTCGTATAATACCTGTAGCGACGTTGAACGCCAAACTGAGCAGTTTGTAATCGGAGATATTACGATTAGTCAGTAAAGATATGCAGAACACGAGAGAG
>JAWXBT010000288.1:0-2905 GCA_034440315.1 bacterium | reverse complement strand
TAGTTGGTATGGAATTTCTTAAAGACATCCTAAAGTTTATGGCAGCGCGCAAAAAATGGTGGTTAACACCTATTATTTTGTTGTTGATACTCATTGGCGTCTTATTAGTCATTGGAGGTGGGTCTGCGGTTGCTCCATTTATCTACACGCTTTTCTAAACGCATACTTATGCAAAATCAAGACAGATATAAGACTATTCTCGTTATCGTTACGGGTCTCTTGATCATTGCCTACATTTTTGAATTGGCCTGGCTTTCAAAAACAGCAATCCTGATAGGATTAGTATCGATTTTTGTACCTGTTGCCGCGAAAGGAATCGAATGGGTTTGGTTAAAATTGGCTCATGTGCTTGGGTGGATCAATTCAAAAATTCTTCTTAGTATAATTTTCTTCATTTTTCTACTCCCAATTGCGTTGTTATCCAGAATATTTACAAAGGATCCTCTCAAACTAAAGGGTCGTGAAATTAAAAGCCTCTTTACTGATCGAAATCACACGTACTCAAAAGAAGATCTCGAAAACATCTGGTAGTTCAATATGCTGCCTATATTAAAATTGATTCGGCCTACCCATTGGATTAAGAATCTATTTTTACTGATACCGATTTTCTTTGCGGGCAACATCTTTCATATTGAAAGTCTGGGGATTATCGCACTGGGTATTATTGCCTTCAATCTCATAGCCTCTGCCGTATACATTATTAATGACCTTACGGATATTGAAGTTGACAGGATCCATCCTTTGAAAAAAGAAAGGCCGTTAGCCTCCGGAGAAGTTAGTCGCTCCACAGCAACCATCATACTAGTAATTTTTCTTCTCAGTGGCCTGTTCCTTTCTTATCTACTCAATCCTACATTCTTTATACTACTCAATTGCTACCTGGTTCTTAACATAGCCTATTCATTTGGGCTTAAGAATATAGCCATTGTTGATCTTTTTATTGTCTCGCTGGGATTTCTACTTCGGATACATAGTGGGGGTATCTTGTCAGGAGTAGAAGTATCGCATTGGCTTTCGATCATGGTACTATTACTTTCCCTTTTTCTTGTTCTGGCAAAAAGGAGAGATGATTTAGTCCTTCAAATTTCTACACATTCAATAATTCGAAAGACCTCCGCAAGCTATAATCTCGAATTCATCAATGCCTGTCTTACCATTTTTGCTGCCGTTATTGTAGTATCTTATATTATGTACACGGTCTCAGAGGAAGTCATTGAGCATTTCAATAGCTCCAACCTTTTCATTACTACCCTATTTGTAATTGCGGGGATTATGCGTTACCTGCAAATAGCCATGGTAGAGCAAAATAGCGGATCACCCACCAGCATTCTGGTAAAAGATAAATTCATTATTATTACGATTTTGCTGTGGATCATTTCGTTTTACCTTATCATTTATTATTAATGTGAACAATCTCGTTCTATTTGATTTCGATGGAACCATTACCACTAAAGATTCATTAAAAATATTTCTGATCTTTTATCACGGTTGGTTTAAAGTTCTTATTGGCTTACTGGTTCTGTCCCCTATTCTTATACTTTACGTACTGAAAATAATATCCAATCATTCAACTAAACAGATTTTGCTGCAATACTTTTTCAAAAACGAACCGGTAGATGCCTTCAATATAAAAGGTAAGGACTTTGCACTTCAGTATCTTCCGAAAATTCTTCGGCCAGATGCTATTCAGCGAATAAACCACCATCTAAGCAAGCATGAAACTGTTGTTATTGTTTCCGCCTCCGCAGAGAATTGGATTAAGCCCTGGAGTGATCAAATGGGCTTATCATGCATCGCTACTAAACTAGAAATAAAAAAAAATAAAATTACTGGCAGATATTCTGGTAATAATTGCAATGGGAAGGAGAAAGTAAGAAGAATTAAAGAAAAATATAATCTTTCGTTATTCAATGCGATCATTGCCTATGGAGACTCGCGTGGAGATCGGGAAATGCTTGCTCTAGCTAATGAATCCTATTACAAAGTATTTCCGTCTACTTAAAAAGTAGAATTTCTATCACCCCACCCGTCCCCTCGCTTTTTTCAGGCCTAATACGTTCTGACGAGATAGATATCTTTGATTCATCAAGGCCCACCAAATGCATGGTACGAATAATTTCGGCCGTGCGCGCTGTTGTAACCATACTGTCTTCTTCCTCTCTAACCCACAGAAGAATATGAATATTATCTCTTGCTAACACTCGATTGGATACAAACCAAATTATTTCATTTTGGTCACTTGACAAAGTCGAAATACCCTTGTAGAAATCCAAACGCGTAGATAGACGGTTAGGGTATATTTCATTAAGTTCTTTTGCAGTAAGAAAAGTTGATTCAGGAGGTAATACATTGTTAAAATATGAAACAGCTAACTTGAATAGATCAGTACTTTTACCACCAAAACTGCGGGCAAAATATGCTACCGTATCAGCATAAATCGAAAAGTAAGAATCAAAACCAGCGGTATTAATGATAGCACCTAAGTTACGTGGCACCGACCAAATGTCCCATGTTCCATACAGCCTTTCGCTTACCAATACATCCCCATCCCCGTATCCGCCATGGCCGTTACTCGTAAAAAAAAGTTTTGATTTATCAATAGAGAGAAATGGTGAAATCTCAAAACCCTCCGTATTAATGGTGGTACCCAAATTCTTGGGCTCTGTCCAATTGCCAAAGGAATCTTTCAAGCTCACATACAAATCTTCTTGTCCATAGCTATCTTTCCCTTTCATTGATATTAAGATTACATCAAAAGAGGGATTTGCGTAAAAACCAACAAAATCATCACGGTTAATGCCGGGTATAGAAATAAATTCAGGCTTTTGCCACTCACCACTATAAAGTTTTGAAAAGGAGATACCACTTTTATTTGAATACGCATTAAGCAAATAGACCACGGTAT
>JAWXBT010000287.1:0-3813 GCA_034440315.1 bacterium | reverse complement strand
ATATAAAACATGAATAATAATAGGTGCATATATGATGTGAATTATATGAATACCGTTGAGAGTTACCTCCTGATCTTATGAAAAATCACTCCACGGAACCATTTCTCAATATCCTTCTCAATGTCCCTCTTAATGTCCCTCTTAATGTCCTTGGACTTATATATTGTCTTAACGATAATGGGATTTCGCAAAACTGAGTATCCTTCCCCGCTAACAAAATTCTCGGGATTTAATTCATTAGCAAAGGCACCAGGATTAGACCCAGGCGAGATCCTTAGACTGAGACGTAAAGGTACAACTTATATAAAACATCTTCTTTACCGAGCATTCTTACTCTTATAGACTGCGGCTTATGACCTTCTTCGATTATGCTCTCTATTTATTTTGGTTCATCGGTCCACTTTTTTATTTTGCCGTAATGCTATACTCGCAACTTGAAAAGTGGAGTGGCCAAAGTCCAAATGATGACATGGGTTACTATTTTAAACAGGCGATGTTTTTAACTAGCTGTGCAGCAGTTTCCATTTTCATCGATAGTTATCTTTTCCCCAGAATTTCTAATCACCTACCCTTCTTCCCTTTGGTTTTCTATAGAGTAATTCTTTTTCCTATGGTCATGCTTATTCTTGGAAAAATTGTAGGTGGTTCTGCCGAGATCAAAGTTGAAAAGAACCCAAAGTTAAAACACAATCGAAAAAAATCAAAAAGTTAACTCAAAATGCTGATTGCTGGTGTAGATGAAGTTGGAAGGGGACCATTGGCAGGGCCAGTGGTTGCTGCGGCAGCTGTATTTAAAGAGGGATATATAAATCCAGAAATTAAAGATTCGAAGAAACTTTCTCAAAAAAAGCGCGAACTATTAGTAGAGGTTATTAAAAGAGATGCCGTTGCTTGGTCGATAGTATCCGTTGGCCATACTCGAATCTTAAAGTTGAATATTAGAGAGGCTTCACGACTGGCGATGGCTTTAGCCGTGCGCCGAGTAAAAGCTGATCTTGTTTTGGTCGATGGGAATGTGGAAATTGAGACCAGATTACCGCAAAGAACTATTATTGGTGGTGATAATCTCCATGTGGAAATTTCAGCAGCGTCAATCTTAGCTAAAGTTTGGCGCGATCATTTGATGTTGGTTTTAGATAAAAAATACCCTGGATATGGATTTTCGGCCCACGCTGGATATCCAACCAAGTTTCATAGAGAGGCTGTCCAAAGACTTGGTCCATGTAAAGTTCATAGAGAGGCTTTTCGCGGTGTTAAAGAATTTATTACAAAAGATTACGGAGAAGTGCAAATCGCATTTGGATATCGGTAAAGCTGGTGAAGATGCCGCTGTCGCCGAGTTAACAGCTAAAGGTTATAGAATTCTCGATAGAAATTGGCGATGTAAAACTGGTGAGCTAGATATCATAGCTACATATCAAAAAGTTCTTGTTATTATTGAAGTTAAAACTAGACAAGTGGAAGTTTCTAAAAACTTTTCACCACTTGAAGCAATTGATTCAAAAAAAATTCTTAAAATTAAAAAGGTTACTGATTTTTATCTGCAAGCGAATCATCAGCGTTTAAAAAGATATCTTATAAGATCTATAAGGTTCGATGTTGTTGCTGCGTATTATGAAATAAATTCTCTTTCAAATGAGATAGATATTAAGGTTGAGCATGTTTTGGATGCTTTTAATTATTGAAAGTGTTTTATATAAATAGTGTAAATCTACAAGCATTCAATTACGGATTTATTGGAATCGGCATATTTTTATCATCAATAGCAACCATAATAACTTCAGCAGAAGTTACAGTTGATGTTTTTAGAGAATCGACTCCTCGAACAGCTTCAACATCAACTTTGATAGTTAAGGATGTTCTACCTATTTTAGTAGTAGTTGCATAAAAACTAACCACATCGCCTACAAAGACAGGTGATATGAATTCAACTTCACGCATAATTTTAGTTACGAATTTTTTTGGAGAAACTGTTCTTGCATATTGTCCAGCGGCTAAGTCGATAAGGCTTAAAATATGTCCACCAAAAATGCTACCCAAGGCGTTAGTGTCTTTAGGCATCATTACCATTCGTATTGCAGGGTCTCTCATAAATTTTGACTATGGAAGGTTAAAGCTAATGGCTATACTTTAATTGAATGAATTATCGATGCAATCCAGATTTGAGCCTTGTCACAGTTTTCTCAGGACTGGTACTTCTCTTTCTTCTTCCCATCGGAATTAGCGTTGGGGTTAGTGGTCCTCTTTATGAAGGGATCTTTGTTATTCATCTTTTAATTCAATTTTTAGCTGTTGTACTTTCAATTAGAACATTTCTTTGTGCTGTCAAAGAAGAGAATAAATTTCAATTTATTTATATCTTTATATTTGTAATCTTTTTTGCTTTGATTTCTTTCCAAACTATAATTCCTATTACTGCTAAAGACGCCTTAATTCATCATCTTGCAATTCCAAAACTTTGGATCGAGGTTGGAAAAATTCACGAGATCCCTTGGCATGAGTGGTCATATTACCCCATGTTAATCCAATTAGGATTTACTGGATTGATGACCTTAGATCTTACTTCTCTAACTCCACTTTATCATTTTTCATATCTAATAATTCTTTGTGCTGTCTGTGAAAGATTTATTACTACTCGACTCAGTAGTAAAAAGTACGGCATTTGGGCATTCCTTTTTTGTCTTTCATTACCACTTAATTTTAGATTGGCAGGCGAGCCTTTAGTCGATCTTGCGTTGGCTCTATATTTTGCGATTGCTTTTGATTTTGTATGCCGAAGTTTTGAGGAATCTTTTTCAGGTCGAGATATTTTGCTTGCTGGAATTTCTTTGGGACTAGCAATGGGAACGAAATACAACGCATTACCTGGCGTTTTATTCTTTATGTTGGGGTTCTTGCTTTTTGGAAGTAGAAAAAAAGTTCCATTTTTACCACTTATTAAATCTTGTTTAGTTCTTACTGTAATTTCAATTTTTATTGCTCTACCCTGGGGGATAAAAAATTATTCTTGGACTGGTAATCCCGTTTACCCATTATTTCCAGAATCTAAAGCCGGTACTGAGATTAAGGAGAGATTAATAGCTGCAATTTCTCCTTTAGAGCAACGCCATTGGCTTTATAAAGAAAGTAGCGCAGATATTTTTACTCTGCCCATACGAATGGTGCTCAAAGGTGAAGATAATAATCCAAAATTATTTGATGGAGTGTTAACTCCAGTTCTATTACTTTTACCATTTGCACTTTTAAGAGTTGGGAAAAATCCTTGGGTTCTATGGAGTTTCGTGTTCTCCGCTGGGTATTTTGTATTTTCAATTTTAACTGCCAGTGCTCGAACTAGGTATATGGCACCAATTGCATTACCAGTAATTTCTTTGTTTATGCTTTCCTTGCAAGGGCTATCCTTTAATAAAAAAAATAAAGTTACAGCTTGGATTCCAGGAATTGTTTTTAGTTTACATATACTATTTGCTCTGCAGTACTCCTATAATTACCTTAATAATACTGATGCATTTAGCTATGTATTTAAAGAGGAAAGCCAAGATTCATATCTTTCTAGTCATTTAGTAGAATACACAGCAATTAAAAAAATCAATCAGATACTAAAAGATAAACAAGATGCAAAAGTTTACTTACTAGGCACAGGAAACAGATTTTATCTTTATAATGTTCCTGTAATTGGTGGTCATTTCTCTGAACAGGTGGCGATCACTGCTTTAAATAATTCAAATACAGTTGATGAATTTAAAAATATTTTAATTAATTATGGTATAACTGATATTTTCTTTCATTTGGATCGAGTTGATACTGTATTAT
>JAWXBT010000286.1:0-12898 GCA_034440315.1 bacterium | reverse complement strand
GAATTATATGATGAACTAATTGAATTATTTACAAGAGAAGGGGTACCACTTGAACTTTTAAATGTTGGTGTGATCGAGAGTGGCTTTAAACCTGAAGCCGTTAGTTCTAGTGGAGCAGCTGGAATTTGGCAATTCATGAAGGGTACCGCTAGAAATTATGGACTTTCTGTGGGTTTTTTTAGAGATGAAAGAAAAGATCCAATTCGATCTACTTGGGCTGCAGTTAGACATTTAAAAGATTTATATAATGAATTTGGAGATTGGTATTTGGCACTTGCTGCTTACAATGCTGGTTCCGGTGCAGTACGGAGAGCTATTAAAAAAGGTAGAACAAAAGACTTTTGGAGGCTAGCAAGAGCTGGACATTTTCATAGTCAGACGGCTAACTATGTTCCTAGGTTTGTAGCAGTAACAATCATTATGCAGAATCTTTCTGAATATGGATTTACAGAGATGGCTGGAGAGTTAAATCCTGGACCAATACTTTTGAGTTATGCAAAATGAACATTAGGATCGGTCAAGGAGTTGATGTTCATAGGTTGGTCGAAGGTCGAGATTTGGTTTTAGGTGGGGTAAAAATCCCATATCATATGGGACTGCTTGGACACTCTGATGCAGATGTTATTGTGCATTCCATTATTGATTCAATATTGGGAGCATCTGGCAGTGGTGATATCGGACATCTTTTCCCAGATAATGATGCAAAATGGAAAAATGCCAATAGTATCGATTTGTTGAAGAGGGCATATTCAATTGTAAAAGAAAAAGGCTGGCAGATTGTAAACATAGATGTATCTTTACTTTTAGAGAAACCAAAGATTGCACCTTTTATTAATCAGATGAAAAAAAATATTTCTGAAGTCTTAGAAATATCTCAAGAGTCTTGTGCAATTAAAGCAACGACCTCAGAGGGACTTGGTTTTGTTGGACGAGAAGAGGGAGCTATCTCGACTGCTGTTTCACTGCTTAGGCATATTTGATAAACAATTCATGTTACAAAATAAGTAGATCTTGAATTTAACAAGCTCTAGCCGTTAGACTCTAACCTGTTCTAATTCTACTTTTGGCATAAAATATCGATCACTCAAAGTAGAAGCTGCAAATCTAGCACCGAGTTTTAATTTATCAACTTCCAGCTTTTGTCTTTTTCGAATTTGATCCCGATTTGTCCAAGCTTTGACAATGGTATCAACTAAAGTGCTTTCTGTGAGTTTTGCTAATTCTAGGCTTACATCTTCACATTCTAAAAGTCTCATATAACTTCTAACTTTTGGGGCATATACGAGACCGATGATAGGAGACTCAACTGCGGAAGCTAGAATTAAAGAATGAAATCTCATCCCCATAAATAGGGAGCAGCGTTTCATAATGCCCATCAGATCATGGCTTAAATATTTTGTATTACTGATGACTTTTCCGCTAACCTTGCTAGCCACTTCTTTAGCGAAAGATTCATCCATTGGATGGGTTGAAAAAAGCACTGGAATAAAACCTCCTGGAATACGAGTTTTGGCTTTATTAAGGGAGTCACAAAGAAGTTTTGTATAGTCGTCTTTACTGCTCACTCGTTCACTAGCATCGAGCCATTGATCTAGATAACTAGTAACATTGATACCAAAAAGTGGGGCAGATAAATCTATTCCTTCGGCCGCTGCAACAATAGAGGTACGAGCATCGTCTGAGACTTGATTTATAAATGCTGCATCACCGGTAAGAAAGACTTCTTGAGTAACTCCAATTTCATCACAAAGTTTTTTGCTATCTCTTTCTCTCATCATTACTAAATCACAGCTATTGATTAGAGTTTTGGCCATATATTTTCCAATAGGAGTCTTGAAAGGCCCAATACCAGTGCAATAGCAGACCAATTTACAGTTAAAAAGTTTTGCAAAAGGTGCTAAAAAGAAAAGGGTAATAAGAAAATTAAAAAGTGGATTGAAAAGTTTTTTATCAAAAATGATACCATCGCAAATAAGAGCAACGTCACTTTTTCTCAAACAATTAAATGTTGGAATTCCGAAAAGTCTAATACTACCAGTCCAAGGCATCACATTTATGCCTTTAACATTGTATTTTGCACCATAATGATTATTAACGAAACTTGGCTTAGTAGTGGGTACAAAAAATTCAGTATTTGGATTATGTTGAGATAGGACATCCATTATTCCAGCCAGAATTGCCGCATCTCCAGCATTATTACCAGAGTTTGATCCTAAGAGTGTTACGACGGGGTGATTATTTTTCATTTATAATGCTCTAAGAAAATATTACTAAATGTTAAAAGTCTTACCAGGCTCGAGTGCTAAACTTTCTAATCCAAATTTACTACATTCCTGTGAAAACTCAGCAGCTGTACCAGTTAATAAAGGAAAAGTATTATAGTGAATAGGGATTGAAATTTCTGCTCCAACTAACCTTGCGGCAAGTGCAGCTTCCTTTGGACCCATTGTGAATCTATCACCGATAGGAATAAGGGCTACTTTTGGCTGATACCTTTCTTTTATCATACTTATATCAGAGAATAGGGAAGTATCTCCAGCATGATAAATGGCATTTTTACCATCACTAAGAACTAATCCACATGCTTCCCCAGCATATAGCGTTCCAAGCTTAGTAGAGTCATAGGAATTGGAATGTTGTGCATGAGTAAGTGTTATTGTGAGACCATCTTCCAAAACACTTCCACCTTTATTCATAGGAACAATATTCTGACTTGGAATTCCTTCTGAGATCAAAATTGAAGCAAGTTCCCAAATAGCAAATATTTTCGAATTATATTTGTGAGCTAATCTTAGAACATCCCCGGCATGATCAGAGTGACCATGCGAAAGAACTATATAATCAAGTTTTTTGGGATTCTTAAGATTCTCAGGACAAAGAGGGTTGGCTTCAAGCCAAGGATCTATACCGATGACTTTGTCATTGAATTCCACTAAAAAAGCAGAGTGTCCGCAATATGTGATGTTTTTCAAAGTCATCTTTTCTCTTTAGTGGCTCAATAGAAAACCAAAAGCTTGGGCCTCTTCAATAACTTGTTTTGAGTACTTTGCACAACGTCCACAAAGTGTAATTTCTCCTAAGGCTAACTTATTAGTTACCCAGGGATAGATAATGTGTTCTTTATCTAGGACTCTTTGAGATAGAGATGCTTCAATATCATTTGGTAGAACTTCAACTTTTACTTGAGCAATGACAGGCCCAGTATCAACGCCACTATCAACAAAGTGAACAGTACAACCGTGCTCGGCAACTCCAGCTTTTAAGGCTTGCTCATGTGTATGCAGACCAGGAAAAGAAGGTAGGATTGAGGGATGAATGTTAATTAATTTCCCATAAACTTGCTCAACGAAACTTTTCTCAATAATTTGCATGAAGCCGGCTAGCAAAATAAAATCCGGAGAAAAAGAAAGTACCTTCTTATAAATATCTTCTTTCAACTCTTTTAGAGAAAGAAAATCCTCTCTTTTGGAATAAACGGCCTCTATTTGATTCTTCCTAGCAAAGACGAGGCCTTGTGATTCTAGATTATTGGAGATTACGCCTACTATTTTATAATTTATGGCGTTTTTATAGAGGCTCTCTAAATTTGATCCTCGACCAGAGATTAGTACAACAATTTTCGCCTTGTCTTTTATCATTAAGGAGTGAATTTATAAGCTTAATAAGATAAAGGCAAATACTCGAATAGCCACAGTAAGTTTTGTTAAAAACAGCATATAGTGAAAACCTAGAAGGTTTTGACTATATTTTTGATGCTCAGTATATTTTTACTGTTAAAACGGATCATGCCGTTTTAGTTTTATATAGAGCCAGTCAGCTTTTTTCCCGGCAAAACTAATACTCGCTGGATATAATATGTGATACTGTATGAAAATGAAAATCAAACTTTTAGCCATTCTTTATTGTGGGGTACTTTTTAGTCCATTTGTTTTATTTGCTGATGGGAATACTGATAAGATAAAACCTGAGCCATCTCTTCAAGAGAGAGATACTCGATTGCCACCACTTTTGCCAGGAGAAGAGGTTAAGGCAGGTTCCAAAACAGTAAAAATTTGGTCTACCTCTGGGCCTGTGAGCGTTGGTAAAGCACCTGAGCCTTGGAAGAGTGAAGATTCAGAGGCAAAGGAACTTTTAGAAAATGGCCGAGTTATAGTAGATCAAAGATCAAGAGATGTTGAAACGAAAAGCTTTCAGCCACAATAAATAAATTTTTATACAATTTAAAGTAATATTAAAATGAGCAAGATTATTGCAGTTGTTTCAGGTAAGGGTGGAGTTGGTAAATCTACCGTTGCTGTTAATTTGGCCCTATCTATTGCAAAGATCGGACACAAAGTTGCATTGATAGATTGTGATTTTTATGGACCCAGCATTCCAACTCTTTTAGGTTCAGGAACGATTACCGTTGATCATGAAGAGAAATTAATTCCGGCTGAAAAGCACGGCATTAAATATATTTCCATTGGGTTTTTTCTTCCCAATCCCGATGAGGCTGTGATTTGGAGAGGGCCGATGTTTCATACCGCCATGAAGCAAATGTTCTCGGATGTAAATTGGGGAGTTGTTGATTATTTTGTTGTGGATATGCCACCAGGTACAGGTGATGCACAAATTTCTCTTACTCAGAATTATCCTTTAGCTGGAGCTGTAGTTGTTACAACTCCACAAGAGGTAGCACTTTCTGATGTTAGAAAGTCTATTAACATGCTTATTAAAGTTAACGTGCCCGTTATTGGCATTGTCGAAAATATGGCAGGTTTTATAACTCCTGATGGTAAAAGGCATGATATTTTTGGTAGCGGTGGAGGAGCTGCCATTGCTAAAAAGTTTGGATTACCTCTTTTAGCCTCACTTCCTTTGGATCCAACAGTGAGAGAGGGCGGAGATTTAGGAAAGCCTGTAGCATGTGAGGACAATCATCCAATTGCCAAAATCTTCTTAGATTTAGCAAATTCAGTGTTAGGTATAGTTGAGGAAATCTCAGCAAAGAAGCCCCAATTGACAGTGGTAAATTAGAGCTGTAATCTTTGACCGTTTTCAGCCACTTAGTGCCTAATAGGAGCTGTATAAAGTGTTTCAAATAATACTTGTCGTCCACATCGCCATCTGTCTTTTCTTAATTATTCTTGTTTTATTACAACAGGGTAAGGGTGCTGACGCAGGTGCAACTTTTGGTGGAAGTAGTAATACACTTTTTGGAGCTTCAGGTGCTAGTACAGTTCTCACAAAAGCTACCACTGCATCTGCAATAGCATTTATCGTTACATCTATATTTCTTGTAAAACTGTATCCTTCTTCTATTAATACTGGCGGTGTTGCTTCTGATGTTCTTGCTGGATCTGTAATGGCACCAAAAGCTGCCGATACTGCAACTACGTCTGAAGAAAAAACTGACACCTCAGCGTTGGCTGTGACAGAAAAGATTCCAAATGAAAAGACGGAAGCTCCTGTAGTAACGAATACAAAACCTACTACGGAGTCTAAGACAACTAAGAAATAATTTTTTACTTGCCCAGATGGTGGAATGGTAGACACACTAGCTTGAGGTGCTAGCGGGAGCAATCCTATGGGGGTTCAACTCCCCCTCTGGGCACCATGGATATAAACTGAAATTTTATATTAATTATTTTCGACAACCTACTTAAATCAGCTACTCAATTGGAACTTCAAAAACGATTTCGCCTACTGGGGTTCCTGTGACTTTGTCTTTTTCGATTACTGTTCCACTGTTCGGATTGTAGATTCTAATTTTGGCATTGTTTTGAAAGAGAATCTCTTCACCAGGCACTTCTTGGTTAAAATCTCCTATTACAACGGAACCTAATCCTACTAGACTTTTATTTGATAGTTCCGAACCATCTGAAGAATATGTTGTAAAAGTAGTATCTGATTCATCTTTTTTAACAAAAAGTAGAATATCTTTTCCGTCAGCACTTTCGATAGGTATTGGACGTGCGCGGTTCAGCAGCAAGCCCTTTAGGGAAACCTTTCACTGTTTGAGTAGTTCCTGAAATAAGATTTTTAAGTTTCAATCTTGATTTTTTTTTTGGCTTAGGTCCTCACCCCCTTGATCTAGTAATCTCCAAACTAACGAATCGCCAGATATTCGAACTGTCGCAAGAGCCGGAACCGAACTTAACTTCCAGTAACCCGGAATAGAAACATCTTTAGATAGGCCAAAATTTTCGTTAATTGCAGTAGCACCGGAAGCAGAAGGTGCACTTCTCCAAGAAATCTCTGTTAGAACTGTTGAAGTGTAAAGTATGTCAGAGATCTCATCTCCATCAAAGTCGGTGCGAGCTTGGGCAGATAGACCAATAGGAATAGAAACACAAAAGAAAATACTTGCTAGTAGTATGGTTTTATAAAAGGTTCTGTACATGCCAACTTTCCTTAAGGCACTATTGATTATTTAGTAGCTCGACCATTTTCTTTCTTTTGTTTATATGCACCAGTTGCTACGAAGGTATCTTTACCTTGAGTTTTTAGGGCTTTTGTAAATCCTAAGAGTGTATTTATTGCTTTGAACGATTCGCCTGATTTTTCATATCTAGATTTAATAAAATCTGACAATGAGACATCTGGCTTTATTTGAGCTTTGACAGTAGCGCTACATTTAAGAAATTTTGGACGAGTATTACTTTTAAAGTCGAAATACTTGGATAGAAAACCGGTCCCTAAAGAGTAGCTAAGTCGATCTTCAAATCCGTTATCTACCCAATGCTTCCAAAAGCGCAGCATATTTGAACAGCTTTCTTTCTTCTCAAGTTGGGAATTAATAATATCTGTTTCCAGGATTGCTTGAAGAATAACTGGGCAGGCACCATTTTTGATAGTGCAAAAAAGATATGCGCCAGTAAGATAATGTAGATCCTTATCAGGAATAGATATCTTTGCTGTCGATTCAGTTAATGTACCATCGCCAATCATTGTAATAATAGATTCAAATGTCTTAATAGTTCCATCTTGAGATTGCTCATAGGCAATATCCGCATAAGCAGAACTGTAAATAAAGAAGAAGGCGACTGAAGAAATAAAAAGTTTTTTCATTTTTTATTATTTATTTTGCATCTGTTTTGCATTTTTAACTAAAGCTAAGGGGATTCTAACTCGAAATCCTTTAATAAGAGCTTGGGCACCTTCCATACCCGTAGCTTTTAAAATTGCTTGGGAATTTTTCGCATCCAAAGTATACCACTTTGCAATATCATCTATTTTCTCAGAATCAGATTGAACAGTATGCATTACATCGCCATTCCGATCTCTTTCGGCAAAACCCTGAGACATAAGAATAGCCATTTGATCTGTATTTAGAGGTTTAAACTCAGTGGGAGCTTCTTTCTTCGTTATAATAGATGAAGGTTTTTTATTGGCACCAGGTTTAGGGCTCTTAATAATAGGTTTAGCTTTATTTGAAGGTGTTGGCTTGACTGTCGGAAGATTTACAACAGGTACTGTCTTTACAATTGTCCTTGGAGTTCTAGAAGCAAACCGTTCAATTTTATTAAAAACAGAAACAACAGGAGAACCAACTAAATCTAAATTATCAGACGATACCAAATGAGAATCAGATCGAGATATTTTTTGTGGTCCACGTATTATCCAATTGTAGTTGGATCTACTGTCATTTAACTCTCCAATATAGAGCGATGCTTCATTGGGATAGAATAAGATTAGTTCAGGACTTCTATTTTTGCGTTCCATGATTCGAACTGCATGTGGAGCTCCACGATTCTCTATGAAATGAAAGAGGTTTGGACTTTTTTCCATTTCAAGACCTAAGAAGGAATTCGATCCAACATAAGCATTGGTAGTGCTAAGGGGAATAACACCACGGTTACTGAGTCCTGGAAAACCCAGCTTCGGTTCGCTAAAGGAACAGCCAAGTAGGGCAAATGCAAAAATAAGAGAAGAGACCAATCGTCTCAATGTAATATCCACTTTTAAGTTTTATAAAGTTCACATTGATTTTAAGGCTGTTCGTCTAGGGCCACAATAGGGGAATTTCTAATGATTTTTCTGATCAATTTGGTTCGATAGATCCGTAACTAAGGTAATTACAGCAGCATTAAAGTCTCGTTGCTGATTTATAGTATCTTTTAATAACATTTTTAGAATAGGCTGAATGGCTTTTTTTGCTGTTACTATAATTGGACCGAGGAACTTACGATGAGAAGTGATCTTAGAAGGTCTTAAATCAATATCCCAAAGCTGGCAAAGGAGCCTAATCTTTTCTAGTCGTTCCTTTGAGACAGAGAGCTTATTAGCAATAACGGGTCTTGAGAGATTTTTAATATAATCGACATCTTGTTCAGCAAACTCAGCTTTAGCGATTCTATTCTGTACCATGGCTTGCAGAGAGTTCTGTAAAGAAGAATCAAACTCACCTTCAATCTTTAACCAATTTAGATCGTCGTTTTTTTTAATTACCATATCTTGTTGAATGGAATCACTTATTTAGATTTTCGTCAAGTTACTTCAGTTTTTAGGAAACATTTCAAAAAAAAAGCTGATTAGATCAATAGAGATATTAGGAGGCGAGATAATGGAGCAGATTTCAGGTTTGAAAAATTCGGTCAATGTATTGTCTAGTAAAGCCGTAGCTGAAATTGTTGCTCCAAGCAAAGTGGAGGGCAAGAGTTTTGGTGATATTTTTAATAAGGCCTCTAATACTCAAGATATTCATAAAGATCTCATAAGGCTTACAAATGCCATGCTTTCCGGCAAAAACCTATCACCTCAAGAACTTTTGTTTTATCAAATAAGAGCAGGTCAATTTGGGTTGCAAGTCGAGTTACTATCAAAACTTGGTGAGAGTTTAAGTGCAACAGTTAAAAAGCTTGAACAAGGTCACTAATGGACAATATTTCAATTGAAAGATTAGAACTTAAAACTCGCTTAACTGAGGAAGAGGAGCGAGGAGAAAAAATTAAAATTAAGAGTTTCTCACAGACCTTGGAAAATTTATCTCAGGCTGCAGCTAATCAAAAAAAACATATACAGCTTCATCTGGTGCAAGTAGAAAATCTCAAGGAAAAGTCTGTCAGTCAGCAAGACAAGAGGAAAGTGCTGAACAATTTACTATCAGGTATCCGTCAAACAAAATCAAACCTAAGTAATATTGAACAACAGATAAGCTTAACTCAGGATCAAAAAAATATTGCCTTAAAAAGCATTGAAGAAAAAACACAAAAATTAACCAAATTGAATGATCTAATATCTCAAAAAGACGAAGTGCTAAAGTTAAAAGCTAGTTCAATAATGGACTCTGAAATAAGCGAACAAGCTATTTTAAAAGATTTTTTAGAAAAAAAGATTGAAAAATCCATTTCCTCAGAATCAATACCTTCATTTCAAGAATCTGTAATTGATTCAAAGGGTAATTATTTTGAGATATCACAGGAACCAAAACTTTCTTCAGAAGTAGGTGCCTTAAATCAAAATGCAGAAAATTTCCTTAAGCAACACTCTAATAACCAGCAGCGACAAAATCAACATCAAGAAGAAAAATCATTTTTAAATAATGAGGAAAGAAAAGATAGGTTAGCAAAGTTTCAAGATGTAATTTGTCAAATTCAATCTTGGCAAGGAATTAAAGGAACTGGTGTAGAATTAAAAATAAATCAAGATGGCCAAAATAATGCATATCTAAAGATAAATGAAATTCAACCTGGGGTTGTTAGTGTAAGTATTATTTCAGCAGATACGAGTCAACAAAGTCAGCTCTGGCAAAAGAAGGCTTCTATTGTGAAAGAATTAAATATGGCTGGGTATAAAATTAAAGACTTTACAGTTGTATCATCTACTAAATGATTGGAGAGATATCATGGATATTTTACAAAGCACAACACACCCTGGATGGCTTATCTTATTTGGGTTAGGAATTTCTTTCGTGCCAATGTTGATGGGAATTTCTACTTCATACCTAAAAGTCAGTATTGTTCTAGGTTTATTAAAAAGTGGACTCGGTGCTCAGCAAGTACCAGGCAATATGGTCATAATGTCTTTATCGTTGGCCATAACACTTTTTGTTATGGGCCCAGTGATTGATAATACTACTTTACTTCTAGCTAATTTTGACAAGCCGTCTTTATCTGAAATACCAACAAAACTAGAAATTGAAAAAATGATGGCGGTTACTCTTCCATGGAAGTCATTTCTAAAAAAACATTCAGCAAAAGAAGAAATCAAAACATTTCAAAAACTAAAGACATCTCAGGTAGAAACAAAAAATAGCGAAGTTAAAATTGTGGAAGTTTTACCAGAAGATGATATTTGGATCCTTTTACCGGCATTTATGCTTACAGAGTTAAAAGAAGCATTTTCTATTGGCTTTGTATTGCTCCTTCCGTTTTTAGTAATAGATTTGGTTGTTTCAAATATTTTAGCTGGTATGGGAATGATGATGGTCAGTCCAGTCATGATCTCTCTGCCAATAAAACTTTTGATATTTGTCTTATGTGATGGCTGGACATTAATTACCAGAGGGTTAGTTCAATCTTATGTTTGAAGAAATAACTCGACACGCTTTTTTGTTAGTAATATTAATTTCAGGCTTATTATTACTTTTAGGTTCAACAATAGGTTTATTAGTAAGTATTGTTCAATCCGCCACACAGATCCAGGAGCAAACAATTGCATATTTTGTCAAATTCCTATCCTTAGTTTTTGGACTGTATTTTTCTAGTGATTGGATCAATGCCCAACTTCAATCATTTTTTATTCAATCATTCTCTCTTATTCATCTAATTGGAAAAACGTGAATTTTGAAATTCAAAACTTAATACTTTGTTCTTTTAGATCATTGGGATTTTTAATGGTACTCCCACTGGGAGGAAGTTTAATAAGAGTTGGGATTAAAATAATTTTGTCATTGCTTATTGCAAATTTAATCTTAAAACCGACTGAATCATTAGATTTAAACCTTTGGGAATTTCCAAAAGAATTTATATTGGGATTTTTTATAGGTCTACCTATAACTTTAATTACAAATGCCGCATCTTTATGGGGTGCTCTTTTTGACGATGCAAGAGGCCAAACCATTGGCTCGGTATATGATCCAAACTCAAATCTGAACCAACCATATTTTGCTTTGCTGATGCAAAATTTAGTCTGGATATTTATTTTGCAATCAGGTGTTCTCTACGAGTGTCTTTCATGTTTGAAATTGAGTTTAGATATCTATCCGATTGGCAGTAAGTATAATTTAAGCACTACTTCATTGTCCGTCATGGTTATGATTGAGAAGTCTCTTAGTTTAACATTTCAAGCTTTTTTGCCCTTGTGTGTGCTGCTTTTTACAATTGATATCTTACTGGGGGTAGTTTCTAAGCTGATTCCACGTTTATCAATTGTTTCAGATTCATTTCATATTAAAAGTATTGTCGCATTCTTATTTGCCATCCTTTTAATTGATCAAAATCTGCTTAGATCTATACCTCTGATAAGTGGAAGTATAATTAAAATATTTATTCTTGGTCTGTAATATGAGTCAGGAAAAACAACATAAACCAAGTCAAAAAAAAATTAGAAATGAAAGAGAAAAAGGAAATGTAGCAAAGGCCTCACTAATTACTCAATGTTTTAGCTATGTTGGCTGCATACTTGGAATGGTGGCAGTGATCTCATGGAGTTGGGAAAGAATCGAATTACTGATAGAATGCACCTTAAGCAGAGAAGGAATTGCAGATCCAATAACTGCCCTTAAAAGTTGGGCCAATTTGGGAGTATACTTAATTGGAACTTCCCTGTTTGTAGCTGCACTTGCTTCTGGATTGATCGATTTTTTTCAAGTAGGTCCGCTCTTTTGCATTAATCTTATTTCTTTTGATTTATCACGCCTTAATCCTGCTTCTGGTTTCAAAAGAATAAATGAAGGATTAAGGCAAATTCCTGGTTTTATATTTAGGTTATTGTTTTGTGTTTGGGTTTTTTTCATCTTTCTTCGAGAAGATGTAATTAAACTCGTTACACACTTTGTTTTAAATGGCGAAGTTTCATTAATTTTTATGTATGAATTACTTAAATCAGGTTTTTTTGTTTCTTCAATAGTTTTGCTGATTGTTTCATTGATTGAGTTGGGTTTTAAAAGACGAAAGTTTTTAAAAGATATCTCTATGTCATGGGATGAAGTTAAGAGAGAAAATAAAGAAGAAAATGGTTGTCCAGAAATTAAAGGACATCGTAATGCTTTACATCATGAAATTCTAACACAAGATTTTATTAAGAGAGTTAGGTCATCGAATGTTGTTGTTGTAGATAAGGCTTAAGAAATGCAAGAGGATTATAACTCAAGTTTGATTAGGTCTCTGCCTGGAATTGTTATCCAGATAGATTCACAAGGAAAAGTTATATTTTGTAGTGATCTAGCATTTCAGTTTCTTAATTTATCCAAAGTTTCTCAAATTGATAAAAATTACGAAATAGTCATTGAAAAGTTATTTGGGCCAAAGTTCCAAGTAATTGCGCAAAATTCAATATTAAAAGTTCTAGATAATATTGATCGAAAGGTAGTCTTCGATTGTAATCTTACGAAACCTTCACTTAACGAAGAGCACTCATTTGAGTTTAGTGTTATTGCCCTAAATGCAGGCTGTTTATTAGTCGGTATGCCAACAAAGCTCTTTTTAATTGATCCTTCTAAAATTACCGAGCTCCGTTCTAGTTATGAAAGAGTTTTACAGCAAGGCAATACAATTATTATAAGAACCGACGCTTTATTTTCCGTATCAGAAGTAATTGGAAATTGCAGTGGTGTATTCGGAATTGAACCTGAACGTTTTCTTAGAAGCGGCCCAGCTTTTTGGAGGAGAGTCGTACATAAACAAGATATTTATAAATTAAAAGAGAAAATTTCACGTCTCTTAGTTACTCCAAATGAATTAAAAGAAGAAATAAG
>JAWXBT010000285.1:0-2731 GCA_034440315.1 bacterium | reverse complement strand
GTCATTACCATTGCATAACCCTCTTTAACCAACTTAGCATTTACAAAGGTGGCGTCTACTAGATATACGTACGCCAATGTTCGTCCGAATTGATCCGTGCTGTCAATATCGTATTCCAGTTTTACCCTTTTGTCAGTCAACAGTTGCTGCAGAAACTCCTTTGCCTCTTTTCCATAATATCCCACCTCCTTGCTAAAGGTCTTCCTTGATTCTGGTGCATCTACCCCAATCAGCCGAATTTTTTCACCTTCAGTAGTTCCATCTTCAATCCTAAAAGTATCACCATCCACCACTTTTTTGACTTGCAAATATTGCTAAGAATCTTTTTTATGCTTACTTCTTGAAGAACAAGAGTAGTCACATATCCCAACAAATGTAAGTAGCAATAGTAAAACTAAACGATTCATCTATTCAAATGATATTTCCTCCCTCTGGTAGTCAATAGATACTTTGCCAAACTTCTCTAATGCTGATTGACCAAACAATAGAGGAGCCTCAAGATTATGAACTACGGATCCCTGAATATTATTCAAGGTGGTGTTCCCAATCTTAACAGACTCATGGTTCAGGATTGTCCCTTCTGAAATGTCTCCATTGGCGTCAATGAAATTCATGGTTCCTTGAAAGTCATCGTCGGAAAGCCTGCCCTGCTTATATAGAAAAATAGCCTCGGTTTCTGAAATTGATATTAACCCTGCGCCCGTGTCAAATATGAAGTACATAGGGATTCCATTTATTTCAAACGGAATATGATATACACCATTGGCTTTCTGCATTTTTATTACCGTCCTATCATTTCTTATATTTTCTTCTAATGACCTGCCAGCTTCATTGTTCCTGACTTGACTTCTTTGCTTCCTACCTGATTTTGAGCAACCGCTGCAGCCTGAACATAATATCGTCAATAACAAAAGAATTATGGTGGTGTAACTTTTCATTCCTCGGTAGTATTTCCAATTTTCGGTACGATTTGAATGATAAACCTCTGATTCTTTTCCTCATTCAAAAAATGATTTTGAGGGTCCCTTTGAAACCTTCCTACACCACCCCAACCGTTCCCAGAAATTTGCAAATCTACCAAACCATCGTAATGCTTGTCTTCAAAATTGATTCCCAAATTTCTCCAATGATTCCATAGATGCCACGCCCTATTATAGCTTCTAATATATTCTGCGTACTCAGTATCACCTAATAAATTTGACGCATACCCTGATATTATAAGCAAATAATAGACATCTTTAAGCTGCGGGTCCGTCTGTTTCTCTTTAGCCAATTTGTCGATTATCCGTCTTAGACTTATACCAGCTTCATTTATTTTCCCAACAGTAGAAGTGTAATTCTCCAAATCCGTTGGTGATATCTTTACTTTCTCCGTAACAAACTTTACGTCAAAAGCAAGACTAAATCTTTTGTACTGCGATTCATATCGAAAAAGGGTAGAGTCCTCCTGCAATGGCTTGAGATTCTGTTCAACAAGGGTATAAACTCGCAACTTTCTATCAAGGCTTTCAACTTGCTGCTGCAACTCGTCTTCCTTTTTTTTAAGCTCTATGAAAGTCAAAACATACAGCACCAACATGATGAAAAACATACTTGTCATCAGATCAGAGAAGCTTGGCCAAAAAAATTTATCCTCTTTGGCTTTCATGTTTTAATATTACTCGACCCAAACAACTTCCTTATAGAATGAAATACGTTCTGCGTTTTTTGAATCAGACTATTATTGTTAATTTTTTCCAAGACACGAATTGATTTTTCAAAACTGCCATTGAGTTCATGAATTTCATGCCTAAGCGCTTCTATTTGAGAGGCTGAACGAGTCATTATTTCATTCATTCGATTGTTCATTCCTTCCAATAGAGATAGCTTTGATATATGGCTCCTGTTTTCAGCAAAGGACCTAGTCATTAAATCCTCCTCTTTGAGAGTAATTTGCTTTATTGCCTCAATTTTTGTCTGTGTATGCTCTTCAAGTTGCGTTAACTGCTTTACCATAACATCCTCTACCTTTAATATGGATTCCTTGATCAAAACACCTCTTTCTTCCAACTGTCCAAAATGGTCATTGAGAAACCTAACCAAATTATTGCTGTCTTCAACGCGGCTGTCAAGCCGTTCCGCTAGACCGTGAAAGTTATTTACTTTCTTCAAAAGATCTTCAAAGGAGGTTGATAAGCGAGTTGTTCCGGCAACAAGACTATTCAAATTGCCAATATACTGATTAAAATGATGTAAGTGCTCGGTGCCGGTCTTTAACTCCTTTAATACGTGAACATTTGCTTTAGCAAATTCTGTTATATCCAATTCTTCAAGAGCCTGCAAAATTCGCTCCTGGGCAATTAGGGCGTCATGATTCTTATGTAGCAAACCTGATAATCTACTCAAGTTAAGAGAGAAATCGCTATTAAATGAGACAAGATTTTGATTCATGGAATGTACAATTGAAGGAACGCTTTGATTTAAAACTGGCAAAAGCGCAGTTTGAATAAAGGTGTAAAAATCATTTTTCCTCATTTCCAATTCTCTACGTGCGGCTTTCAAATTAAAACTTGAATTGATAACGGTACAAAAAAGGCCCCAGAAACTGGCGAACATAGCAACGGAGACACCACCTAAGAAAGCTGTTATGTCAATGTCGGCAGTGTTGGAAATAAAGAATAGGTTAATTAACCCAAACACAATACCTACCATGGTTCCCATTAATCCAAGGTAAAGTGGTACAGCTATGCTG
>JAWXBT010000284.1:0-6070 GCA_034440315.1 bacterium | reverse complement strand
GATCCCCCATAATTATTATTGTAGGCAGCATTGCTGTCTTCTAGGTTATAGTTATTTAGTTTTTTAAATGGTTAGGTCTATGAGTAAATTTATAAGTAGATTCTTTGGTACTTACACTCCTACAATTTCTCCCACTGCATTACCAATTGAGATTCAACCTGAGCTAAACTCACCAGAAACTGTTCTCAAAGAAGTTGCTGTTAATGCACTCTCAGATTTTAAAAATCCTATCTCCAAAAAACTCCTTGTTGAAGCAGTGACTAGAAATGATATCGCTTTACCAACTCTCATTTATGTACACCTTGCCGACAATATGGCAGTGGTGACTGAAATCACTTTTACTAAAAAATTTGGCAGTGATGATCTACCTATCCTTGCAGTAAAAGCTGCTAAAACTGATCCAGGAAAAGTCTTTGATAAAGATGTCTTCGTTTCGGATGAAGCTGTCCTAGATTTAACTGCTGAGGAAATCTCCGAAAAGATTAAATCCGGTGAAATTGGTTCTGGAACCTGCTTTCTTGCTGGTTGTACAGTTTGTGCCGATGCAATCTTTGGCATGAATGTAATTGTTGGTCCTGGAGCAAAAATTTTTGGTGGCGTTTTTGGTGATAATGTAGTTCTTGGAAGAAATGCTTGGATAGGACATGAAGTTGAAATTGCTTCTGGTGTTCTTATTGGTGCTGAATCATCACTGAATGGCAAAATTTCTATTGGATTTTCACCTGAAAATGAGACTGGAGTTGAGCCATCTAGAGTTCTGATCGGAGACTCTTGCGCATTTGATCAATGCACGATTGGAAGAAACACTATCATTGGTAAACATTGCCTTGTTGAGAACAATCCTAACTTTTCCGGAATCATTCCAGATGGGGCAACAGTAGTTGGATCGGGGAGTTCATTTTCGATAGTGCCTTTTTAAATTAAATAACAATATTTTCAAGACAATTTTCCACGGTGAATACTGAGTCCCCAAAGGCCGAGCTTTCTCCGTGAACTCGGTGGTAAAAATAATTCGTATAGCAATATTTGCCATAAAGTATCCTCAATTTTGACCATCTTATGGAGCGAATCTGGACTAACTTACTAAAATTATTAAATTTAAATTTTTGGCACTAAGTCTGCTATAAAGTAACAATGCTACTAGAGATCTATTTTTCGTTAGCCCTCAATGTGGCTGTCCCAAAAGAATTTTCTAAAATTTATCTCAAAACTTCAGAATCAATCTTAAATGTTTCCAGAGAATCTTTTTTTGCCAAAAAAAAGAAAAAGAAGAAAATTGGTAAAAAAGCTTGTAATGATGGCATTGATAATGACTCTGATGGCTTAATAGATTTTCCTGCGGATCCTGATTGTACAAAGAGGAAAGATAATTCAGAAAACTCTGTTTCGGAAAATCTGCCGAACCTTGGAGTAGGAGCAAGTCTAAATGGCAGACGCCCTTTTCCGGATAATAATCCTTGGAATCAAGATATTTCAAATGCAGAAGTTGATCCTAATTCGAATACTTTGATTAATTCTATTGGTCTTTCAAAAAATATTCATCCAGATTTTGGGACCTTTTGGGATGGAGCTCCTATAGGTATTCCTTATGTAGTTGTTTCAGGAACTCAAGAAGGGAAAACTCTTTCATTTGATTATGATGATGAAAGTGACCACGCCCTTTATCCAGTACCAGCTAATCCACCAATTGAAGGTGGAGATGACTCAGATGGCGATAGACACATTTTAATGGTGGATAGAGATAATTGGGTTTTATATGAACTTTTTTATGCTTTCCCTCAAGGAAATGGATGGAGTGCAGGTTCAGGAGCAATTTTTGATCTGAATTCAAATGAATTAAGACCTAATGGTTGGACTTCTGCAGATGCGGCGGGTCTACCAATTTTTCCTGGGCTAGTGCGGTATGATGAAGTAATAGAAAACGGAGAAATTAATCACGCTTTAAGATTTACGGCTCAACAAACTCGCAAGGCTTATGTCTCTCCAGCTCGACATCATGCAAGTTCACTTACCTCAGCTGCTTATCCCCCAATGGGAATGCGCGTTAGATTAAAAGCTTCATTTAATATTTCTGGTTTCTCACCTTCAGTGCAGGTAATTTTACGTGCACTTAAAAAGTATGGAATGTTTTTAGCAGATAACGGCAGTGATTGGTTTATCTCGGGCGCACATGATCCAAGATGGAATGATGATGATCTTTCCGAAATAAAATCAATTACAGGTAGTGCCTTTGAAGTTGTAAAGATGGGAGAAATTACTACGAATTAGTAGTTTATTTACAACACATTACTTTTTATCACTGCCATCTTCTCTCTTGTCATTTCATGCATGCTATAAGAAATGCCGCCCAAACCAAGACCGGAGGAATCACGTCCACCAAAAGGCATCCAATCAACTCTAAAAGCAGTATGATCATTTACCATTACGGCTGTGGCATTGAGACGCTTTAAAGTATCTAAAGCTATATCGAGATTTTTTGTAAATACTGAAGCTTGAAAAGCAAGAGGCAAGGAATTTGCCCAATTAATTGCATCCTCTCTGTTTTTGTATGGGTAGACACAAACTACTGGACCAAATATTTCACTATTGGAAACTTTTGCTGAAAGAGAAGGATTATAAATAACGGTTGGTTGATAAAGACTATTTGAAATCTTCGAACCTCCGCACAAAATTTCACCACCAGATGCTTTTGCCTCTTCTACCCAGGTGTGAATTCGATCTGTTTCAGTATGATTAATTATCGGCCCTACTTCTGTTGTAGGATCAAGCGGATCCCCTACTTTTAATTTTTTTGCTAAATCTGCAATACCTCGAGCAACGGTAGATGCTATAGATTCATGAGCGAAAATTCGTTGTACAGAAACACAGACTTGTCCGGCATGATAAAATCCACCTTTAGTTAAAAGTGGTAAAGCTTCTTTTAGATCGGCATCAGCCTCCACAATAACTGGGGCTGCCCCACCATGCTCCAAGGCGCAACGGGTTCCAGGAGAAAGTTTTGATCTTAAATCCCAGCCGACTTTTGCAGAACCAATAAAAGAAAAGAAATTTACCCTGGGATCCGTAACCATCTTTTCAGCATCACTGCCTTTACAAACTACCACTTGAGCAAGATCTTTTGGTAATCCAGCTTCATATAAAAGATTAATTAAGTTTACACATGAAAGCGGTGTGGCAGAAGCTGGCTTAATTATTACTGGAGCCCCCACAGCCACTGCTGGAATTACCTGATGGATAATTAAATTTAATGGATGATTAAATGCGCTAACTGCAGCAACCACACCGATTGGCTCTTTTATTGTAAAAGCCAGACGATTTATAGAGCTTTTTGTTAATCCCATTGGGATTTCACTTCCCGCAAGGTGATGGATTTCATTAATCGCTAATTTTACTCCTTGAATTCCTCTTTCAACTTCGACTTTAGAATCCATCCAAGGTTTACCGCCTTCTAAGGTGGCAGTTTTAATAAGAGAATCTTTATCCCGCTCAAGTAACAAAACAAGTTTTTCTAATATTTCGATTCTTTCAAAAGGTTTTAACCATCGGGAACGATCTAAAAGAACACGGTATGCTTTTTCCAGAGCAGCTTCAATTTCATCAGTTTCTTTTAGTTGAACCTCTGCAATCAACTTTCCATCAAAGGGTGAATGTACTTTTAGTGTGCTGGCCATTAAACTTCCTTATTTTTCTTTAGCTTTATAAAAGACATGTTTTTGCTTTTAACTCTTGAGTCAAGACTCTATCATTTTCAGAGTAATCCACAGGTAGATCGATTAAATGCACCCCGCGTTGTGAAAGGCGAGAAGAAAGCTCGGTCTTAAATTGATCAACTGAAGAGATTCTTACTCCTTGAGCGCCAAAGCTCTTAGCCAAACCAACGAAATCTGGATTAGTAAAATCAAGTCCAAAGTTTTTAAAACCCATTGCTGCTTGCTTCCACTTAATCATTCCGTATCCTGAATCATTTAGTACAATAATTACAAGATCGAGCTTAAGTCTTACGGCTGTTTCTAATTCTTGTGGTGTCATCATAAAACCACCATCACCACAAACGGCAACTACTTTTCTATCTGGATAAACAATCTTAGCGGCCATTGCTACAGGAAATCCGGCTCCCATAGTTGCAAGTGCATTATCTAAAAGCACAGTATTTGGTTTATGTGCTTTATAATTTCTGGCAAACCATAGTTTATAAATTCCATTATCTAAAGATAAGATTCCATCAGAAGGAACAACTTCCCTTACATCATGCACAAGTCGCTGTGGAATCATCGGAAATCTAGAATCCAAAGAATATTCTTCAATATGTCGATCAATTTCCTCTTTCATTCTTTTAAAATAACTAAACTCCCAATGCTTTTGAGGGGAAAGTTCTAAAGAAAGTCTTTCAATTGTATCTGCAATATCTCCAATTACTTCTAACTGAGGGAAATATACATTATCAATCATCGCTGAAGAGAAATTAATATGAATAACCTCAGCTCCATCTTTACGCATAAAAAATGGAGGTTTCTCAACAACATCATGACCAACATTTATTATAAGATCTGATCTATTAATAGCACAGTGAAGATAATCAGAATCAGAAAGAGCTGCCGTGCCTAAGAAAAGTGGATGTCTCTCATCGATAACTCCCTTACCCATTTGTGTATTAAAAAAAGGAATTCCAGTTTTTTCTATAAGAGTTAAAAGAGCTGCTTGGGTGCGCTTTCTATTCCCACCGGCACCAATTAAAACTAGCGGACTTCTTGCAGTATGAATGAGATCCATGGCTTTCTTTAGTGCTTTCGGATCTGCGGCAGGTCTTCGAACTTCGTTAACTTTGAATAAATCTCCTTCGACATCTTCTGCTGCGATATCTTCAGGTAATTCTAGATGTACAGCACCAGGCCGCTCTTCTGTAGCTAACCGAAAAGCTTCTCTAACAAGAGATGGAACTGAACTTCCATTTACAATTTGTTTTGTAAACTTGGTTAGAGGTTTCATCATCTCAACAACATCAACAATTTGAAATCTACCTTGTTTACTTTTTTTAATTGGTTTTTGGCCCGTTAAAAGTACCAAAGGCATCGCTCCAAGTTGGGCATAGGCAGCTCCAGTAACAAGATTTGCAGCACCAGGTCCAAGAGTAGCTAAGCAGACTCCAGGTTTTCCTGTAAGTCTTCCATATGCAGCCGCCATAAAGGAGGCACCTTGTTCATGGCGAGTTAAAATTAATTTGATCTTCGATTCACGCATAGATTCAAGAAAATCAAGATTTTCCTCACCGGGAATTCCAAAAATGTATTCAACACCTTCGTTTTCAAGAGCTCTAATAAAAAGATCTGCTGCTTTCACTGTAATTTCCTTAAAAAAGAGATTTTTTCTTGTAATAGTTTTGCCTAATGGTCGCAACTTTTAGCTAAGCTTGCAATGAAGATGTTTAATAACGGGCCAATAACTGGCTATTTGAGTTAGATTTTCTCCCAAAAGTAATGGAGATCCTATCTTTATTATGCGCGGCACATAAAAGCCTAATATTCTCAAAATTAGATTTACCACCTATACCAAAGGGCGTCACATGATCGAATTGAAGAAAATGTGTCGCAGTACACCTCTCCGTTTCAGAAGAAACATAACTGCACTGATGATTATCCATTTTTAATACTTCTCGTTTAACTGAAGCAGGAATGTACCTTGAATTATCATTCATTATAGAAATATTTCTAGTCTTTATTTCTTTAATCCTCTCTCTTGGCTTTTCCATAGGGGCAACTTTAGCAATTGGGCTCTGCACCTCTCTAGCTGATTTACCGATGATTTCATTAACAGATGTTTTCTCTGCCTTAATCGCCTTAGCGGCTGATGCGATGGTACAACTTGATACATCTCCTTTAATAAATCTTGTCTCTAATTCTGGATGCTCTCTTAGACATCTAGCACTTTCCACTCACCTATAAGCAGCGCTTTCTGAATACCCAAGCTTTCTTGTGCAGTAATCAAAAAAGCTCGAATAACCTAAAGATAAATAAACCTTTCTTTTATCAAATTCCCCCAGATGGATTAAAAACTTAAGCACCACCTCTCTTTC
>JAWXBT010000283.1:0-5698 GCA_034440315.1 bacterium | reverse complement strand
TATGATGAGCCACAGTTCCACTCCTCAAATGCATCCTATATTTTCCGAACCTCATTGGATAAAAATTCCAATTGGAGAAGACTGGATTAATCAATTTCACTCGTTTCAAAATTCTGCATTTCGATTAGAGATTTTACAAGCTTACGAAGAACCTTCAGAAAAAAACGCATTCGAAGAATACCAACGTGGGAATCCGGTTTCTAAAGAATTCATTTCATCATGGTGCGATCTAGTTTCCAAACATGTTAAAGCAGGACACACAATGAAACGCGTCCATGTAGTCGATCTACCTCTGTCTAATTACCTACATTTTGAAATTGCCTCTGCATATAGACATACCAGTAGAGCTGGTGAAAATATTTTTCTACTCGATAAGCGTGAGATAAGTACAGATCTTGCAATGATACTTAGCGATGATTTTTGGCTTCTCGACAATCAAAAAGTGATGATCCAAATATATAGTCCGGCCGGCACATTGCAGCATTCTTATCTTTCCCACGATCCAAAAACTATCGAATATTACAAAAATATAAAGGCAAGGGTTTTAGAACTAAGCGTTCCTTTTGAAGAATGGCATGAACAAAGTATATAAAACCTTCTTCTGGTTGGAATAAGTGGACCGAACCGTTATCGGGAAAAAAATTCGTAACCTACGCCAACAACTCGGCATCTCAGGAAAATTATTTGCTGAGAAAACTGGTTTCTCCCCAGCTGCAATATCTAAGTTTGAAAGAGGGTTATTACGTCCTACCGACGATTTTATTGAGAAAACTATTCGGGCGCTCAATCTTTCTAAAGAGAAAGCTCATCCTCTCAAAGAGTTAGTTGCTCTTTTTAATTCTCAATTTAAGCGCTGGAGCGTCGATTCAAAGCAACTAGAACAGAATCAAAAATTCATTGCACAACGAGAAAAAAACTCTAATACGATCCGTTCCTACTGGAACCAGATCATTCCCGGATTACTTCAGACCGAAAATTACATGCGCGCCGTTATTCGCAGCTTTTCCAACGAGGACGAAATCAGTTTAGAAAAAGTAATTACTGCACGCTTGAAGCGTCAAAGAATATTATCTCAAGAGAAAAGATCTTTTGTCTTTGTACTTGGAGAAGGCTCCTTAAGAACATGCATTCAATCTCGGGAGGTGCTTTTTGAACAATTAGATTACCTTACATCTATTATCCACTCTTTTCCTTCAGTAGAAATTCGAGTATTACCTTTCTCTAAAAATCTTGCCCGTACTCCCATGCATCATTATATTCTCTATGATGAACGAACTGTTGAAATTGAAGTCAATAAAGGTCAACTCGATCTTTGGACGGAGGAGGATGTTCAATATCACATCGAACTTATGAACTACTTGGTATCCCTTTCAGTGCCCCCAGCCAAATCTCTAGATTTAATTACAGAGATCAAAAACTCACTTTAACTTAAGATAAGGATTATTGGACCATGAAGACAGTGCTTTGTGCCTCAGATTTTTTTTATCCTGTTCATATCAGTATCAAGGAAAGTAAACATGAAGTAATAAAAGTTTTTACTTCATGCTCAATTGAATCCGGCTTTAGTAACAAAACACTGGAATTTGCTAACGAAATGGGTGCTGAATTTCGCGTCGGTCAAATAACAGCAACAGATATTGAGGAGCTTGAGAAAGCTGGCGTTACGGTCTTAATTTCAGCTGCCTATGACTATAAAATTCCGACTCCAGTAGCGAGTAATATTAAATTTATTAATATTCATGGAAGTCTCTTACCGGATGGCCGAGGTCCATGGCCTCAGCCTTGGATACTTCTCAAGCACCCTGAATTTGCGGGAGTTACGTTCCATACAATGACTCAAGAATGGGATCATGGAGATATTATTCTTCAACAAAAAATTAATCTTGCTGATAACGAGAATATTGATTCTCTAACCGCAAAAACGATTGTTTGTGTTAGTGACCTAGCAAATCAATTATTTAATAATTTTGAAGAACATTGGAAACATCGATATCCAATGATGACAAAAGGAATTTATTGGAAAAAACCTACTGAAGAGGATCGAACAATTAAGCTAACAGATTCAAGCGAGCAAGTCCAAGCCATCTATAGAGCTTTCGGTGACTTTACTTTATTTAAGGATCCCCAAACAAATACAGCAAGTCGAATTATTAAACTATCAACCTGGCAAAAATCTCATTCTTATAAACCAGGATCTCTTATTGCTATGAGCCCACCTCAACATATATATGCAATCAAAGATGGCTATGTTTCCATAATTTTCACGTCACTAAACTCCAAGTATTGAATTAACACGCTCAACCTCATATCTTGGCTGGCGCAACTCTATCGCACGGACTTTCGTTCGGACAGTGTGCGCTTGCGGTACTATGTAGTGGTCACAAGTGTCCGACACGTTTTAGAAGAATTTCAGCTGTTTATCTGAACAAGCATCCTGAAGATGGGACTTTGGGTCATCAAAGAGCGATAAAATGGGACTTTTCTCACCTGAGGCAACACTTAAAACCTGTAGAATTGTGTAGAGGCTGGGTTCAATTTTTAGTTTTTTTCTCACAACAGCGACTAAAACATAGACTGAGATGGCGATCCAAATTTGAGTTTTTACAGCATTTTCAGAGATTCCGAAGAAAGATTTGATGCGCAGATGTTGTTTTATCCACTTGAAAAACAATTCAATTTGCCAGCGATTTCTGTATAAGTCAGCAATTACCCATTTCCCAGGAAAGGAATAGTAAGCTCGTTCCAGGTTTTCAAGGCGTCACCTCAACCAAACATTCAGTTACAGCGATACCTCGTCTACCATCAGGCATTTCGAAAGATAATCTATCAAGATGCGGTCTAAACTCAACAAAACGTTGCTGATAGTCTTTGACTTTATCTAGAAAAAAGAATGATAAGACATCTCCAAGATCATCCAAAGATTGTCCCCATATTAATGTTCTTATATTTTCGACTACATTTACGGTGTAATTCAGTTTTCTTAATTCGGCTTCATGGATGCCAGTTCCACCGGAGCGCTCTCTGCCCAATTTCTCACTAACTAAGGAGGAAAACTGATCCCATTCACATCCATCAGCATATGTGGCATAGAGCACGCAACCGTTTGGAGAGCACTGCCTAAATAGCTTCTCAAAAAATTGTGTCCTTTTATCTAATGGCACTCCTGATAGAGAATAAGACATGAGTGCCATGTCAAAATCTCCCTGAAAACTAAAATCCTGCATTGATTCTATAAAGACTTCAGTTTTAGGTAACAATTGAAGGGCATCTCGATATTTTTCATTCCACTCTACTGCGATCACCTTATCAAAGATCGGAGCAACTAGTCGTGTCAACCTTCCGTCCCCGGCACCAAGGTCTAGGAGGACTTTAGCTGCTTTTGTTTGTGCTAGATTTGTAATTGCTTCTGCTAGCCGCTCTTTACCATCAGTTTGGGTGGTGTAACGTGTGAAATATTTTCTGTGCTCACTCTGTGGACTGCCGGTAGCTATCTCACTAAGAACAGAAAAACTCGCAATAGATGTGCCCTCATCAACCATACTCTCTCCATGCTGCGGCCCTTTCCCGTCGATTTCTTGTTCAAATCTCATACAAATCTATACCTCTCTAAAATACAAAGCTCTTATAGAATATATAAGCGTAGGACTATAAGCAAAAAATTTTTTACATTTTGAATAAACGAGAATAACATTATGTGCCAAATTATACATATAAAATGAATTCACTTAGCCTGATTTTTGAAAATTGCGGATCTTATCAGCTCACGGAGGTGCACTTTTATCACCCATTGGCTCAATCTCCTCGATTTTCTATTAGAGGTAAAGATACCGGTATCGATGGCATAACTGGAACATTTCAATGGACCTCCGCTGTAAAAGCCACCGTTGCCTTGTTTTTAAAGGCAAAATTCTTTGATTTGTGCCCTAAAAGTAGCAGCTATCCAGAATTGCGAGGAGGAACATCTTCGTTAGCTGCCTCCTTGGATTATGCTCTTAGCAAGAAGCCCCTGTGGTTATTAGACATGTTCGGCTTCGACCAAACCGGCATACCTATATGCCAGAGGCTTTTTAGTAGATTAAATCCAGAAAGAAAACGAGGAGGACAGGTAACAATTACTATTAATTCTAAGTTTCTTTCCTCTTCGGGGATCTCCATAGTTGTGAATGACCGGGAGGTTACCGACATTACAGAACTTCGAACAATAGGGTCTCAAATTATACCAGATCTTACTACAGAGTTAGAGCAAAGAGGCGAACCAGATTGGATAAAATTGGACACTTCAAACTTGATTAAAAAGGCAAAAGTTGACGCAAAATCTCATAAATTGACATTTGAAAAACTGAGTGATTTAGATACTTATTTCTCAACGGTGAATAAAAAACTATTTACTGATAGTACTAGCCGAGTACAAGTTGTCGGCGCTTTAGCGCATACTTGGTGGCCTTTAATTAAACCTAAATCTCAGTCTAGGAAAGAGGTTCTATCAGAATCGCAATCGGAACTTTCCTATACTTATTCTGGTGAAAGTAATTTAGATGAATGGGTTGCTAACGAATATGCGAAAAGTGGTGTTAAAAGCGCTTATATTCCTAATTCATCTGCACAGTATGACCTATGGATTTACGGAGATCACATCTTTTCAGATTTTTTTACCTGAAATGATCAAAGTAGAAGCAGCCTATTTCTTTAATCAGATATCAGAAGCTGATGACTTCTCGACAGAATGCTTTACATCAGCAGTACTTTGCAAACATTCGGAAATAGAAATGATAGTTACTACTAACAGTATTATCGCATCAACCCTTTCCAAATGTTTGCAAAGGGAGATATCTAAATCTCTTTAGCTTCACGATATCGTGCAATTTCTAGTGATCTGTTTTTCAGTAGTTTAGGAGCCTTGTTGCTAGAAATCAGGAGGAATATTTGGAGGAAGAAAATATGAGTTGTTTTTTCCGTGACCTAGAGCTGGTTTCTCAATTTCTGAGACTGCATCAGATTTCAGTTCCTGCCCCATTTCGAATACTTGATATTGTTTCTGAATTTGCTGAGCTTGATGCTGAAATGCACCGAAAAATCTCTGGGCCCACAGTATCTGATGCCATCTCAGAAGAGATAGGAGATCTTTATTTCTCCCTTTTGGCTTTCACCATTGAGAACAATCTAGAAATTACAGAAATATCTGCTATTACTGAAGATCGCGTGTGCCAATCAATTCAAGGTAGTTTGGGCAACCTGTCAAAAGAAATCTTACGAACCACTAATTACGGACAGGCGCCGGAAAACTCACCGACCTCTGATAGAGTTCGTGACATAGTCAGGTCCTTATTTCAAAGCATAAAAGTAATCGTGCATGATAACGAGTTAGAACTAAGCAACTGTTTGGAAAATGTTCTCGATAAATACAATGAGCGTTTTAGAAAAAATGCGACAATGGATTCCAGAGGATAAGCCCCTATGCTAGAGCCGACATCACCAAAAGACATCTCAGAGAGAATTCATATGCTAGAGGAAGAATCTTTTTCTGAACAAATCATAGCATCTGAGCATCTTGAGTGTGCTCGACAACTAGCTATCGCTAGTGGCGATGTCATTAAAAAATACTTTTGCACGGCACTCAAAATAGAAGGCAAGGCCGATCATACTCCGGTCACTGTAGCTGATCGTGAAGCTGAACAGGCAATGCGCGAAATTGTTACTG
>JAWXBT010000282.1:0-4975 GCA_034440315.1 bacterium | reverse complement strand
TTTATAATTTATCCAAATATACTTCAGAAAGAAACTCTACTACACAGAATAATAATAAGCGTCAGGATGATGGACTACTAAAGCAGAAGTTGATTGCTCGGGAACTAATTGAAATTCTGAAGTCAGAGAAACTCCCAATTTTTCAGGTTCTAAAAGTTTAAAGATATGTTTTTGATCTTCTAGGTTTGGGCATGCTGGGTAGCCAAAGCTGTAACGGGCTCCTCGGTAGGTTTGTCTAAACAGTAAATCAATCGTAGCTCCATCTTGTCCAGCAATGCCTAATTCTTGGCGAATTTTTCTGTGCCAAAACTCAGCTAATGCTTCAGCGGATTCAACTGAAAGCCCGTAAAAATGCAGATAGTCAGTATATTCATCTCTTTCAAACATAGCCTTACAAACTTCGGAAGCCTTATGTCCAATCGTTACAACATGAAAAGCTATGACATCAAATTGACCTGAAGATTTAGGTAGGAAGAAATCTGCGATGCAGCGACGTTTATCAGCAACTTGTCTCGGAAAAGAAATTCGGCAACGTTCATTCTTTTTTTCGTTATCATAAATTATTAAATCATTCTTATCGCTTTGGCAGGGAAAATAACCATAAGCAACTTTTGGCTCTAGCCATTTATTATTGAGTGCTTTTTCACACCAACTATTAAATCTAGGCTCAACATAGGTTTTTAAAAATTCTCGATACTCAACAGAACTTTTTTTACCTCGCCGATACATCCATTGATTTGCGTACAGAGCTTTTTTATTTATGTAGGGGAAAAGCTCTGCCATATTAATTTCATTTGAGAAAACATGCTTAGCTCCCCAAAATGGAGGTTCTGGAATTTTTTGTAAATGCGTGATTGAGGAGGGAGCATATTCAGCATATTTATCTTCGAGTCGTTTATTTCGTTCATCTCTGGTCTCTCCTTTTCTCTCTCCGCGTGCCTCCCTTACTCCAGTCAATTTTTTTTCAGTAACCTGACCTGTTAATTCGTCCATTATCTGCAAGCCCGAAAATGCATCAGCACCATAATAAACTGATCCTGTTTTGTAACTTTCAGTAAGATCAACTTCAACGTAAGCCCGATTTAGTGCGGCACCTCCACATATAACTGGAACAGAAAATCCTTTCTTAGTCATTTCCTCTAAATTTTCTTTCATTACGACAGTGGATTTAACTAAGAGTCCCGACATGCCTACTACATCAGGTTTATACTTATCTACTGCAGCTAGAATGCTATCAAGTGGCTGCTTAATTCCAAGGTTAATTACTTTATAGCCATTATTTGTGAGAATAATATCAACTAAGTTTTTACCTATATCGTGAACATCTCCTTTGACAGTCGCGATAACCATCGTGCCTTTCTGAACACCCTCAATTTTCTCCATAAAAGGTTCTAAATAAGACACTGAAAGTTTCATCGTTTCCGCAGATTGAAGTACGAAAGGAAGCTGCATCTGACCAGATCCAAAAAGCTCACCGACTGTCTTCATTCCCTTTAACAGAATCGTATTGATAATCTGTACTGGAGTGTATTTTTTTAAAGCTTCTGTTAAGTAAGGCTCGATACCAATTTTTTTACCATTAATTATTCTGTTCTGTAGTATCTCCTCAAGAGATCCTGTTTCTTCTTTATCAAGGCCTGTTTTTTTCTCCTTGGATCCTTGAGTCTTTTCAATAAATACAAAAAGCGGATCGTAATCGGGAGTCCTTCTGTCGTAGATAAGATCTAAAACTACCTTGAGAATATCTTCAGGAATCGTATGGGTTGGAATAATTTTTTTAGAATTAATTATACATGAATCAAGTCCAGCTTTTCTTGCTTCTGCCAAAAAAACTGAATTTAAGATTTGGCGCGCTGAAGGTTTTAGACCAAACGAGATATTTGATACGCCTAAAATAGTACGAGCTTTAGGTACATGTTTTTTAATGAGTCGAATTCCTTCTAGAGTTTCTATTCCAGCTTTTCTGCTATCTTCATCACCGGAAGCAATTGTAAATGTCAGAGAATCGTAAATAAGAGCATCCGCTGGAATCTTATGTCTCTCAGTACAAAGATCATGCATCCTTAGAGCAATTCGTAATTTTTCTGAAGCTGTTTTTGCCATGCCAGCTTCATCTATTGTCAAAGCAATTAGCGCGGCACCATACTCAACTGCAATCTTACAAATCTTATCAAACTTTTCTTCTCCGTCTTCAAGATTAATTGAGTTGATCATCGATCTACCACCAAGAAGCTTACATGCGGCTTCCATCACGTCGAGTTGTGTCGTATCGATCATGATTGGAGCTGTAACTTGGGTGGCAAATCTCGAAAGCACTTCAGTCATGTCCTTGGCTTCATTTCGACCCACAAAAGCTGTGCAAATATCTAGAACATGAGCACCTTCAGCTACCTCTTCACGGCCCATCTCTACGATTTCATCCCAGGCTTCTTTCAATAATAGCTCTTTGAAAACCTTAGATCCGTTAGCATTGCAGCGTTCCCCAACAATCAATGGACCAACATCTTGATCAAGTGCAACAGAGGAATAGATCGAGGAAACATGTGAAGAAAAATCATGTGGCCGTCTTAAGGGAGCGAGTCCACCAACTCGATCATAAACTTCTTTAAGGTGAGCTGGAGTCGTTCCGCAACAACCACCTACTAAATTTATTCCATAATCTTTTACAAATATTTCGTGATAATCTGCTAAGCTTTCCGGAGTTAGATCATAAACTACTTTGCCATTTTCATTTCTTGGCAAACCAGCATTTGGTAAAATGGAAATCGGTCGAGATGAGGTTGTACCCAAGTAGCGTACATTTTCCGACATTAAATCCGGACCAGTAGCACAATTCATTCCGAAAATATCAATTGGCATAGTCTCGCCAACTACCAAAGCTGTCTGAACTTCGGTTCCAATTAACATTGTGCCATTTGTTTCAATTGTGATTTGCACACAGATCGGTATTTCTCGACCAAGTTTTCTCATTGCAGCTCTGGCAGCAATGACAGCGCATTTTAATTGTAAAACATCTTGGCAAGTTTCAATTTGAATTAGATCGACACCACCTTCAATCAAACCTTGCATATTCGGCAAATATGCTTCGTACATGGCATCAAAAGTAGCGTGCCGAAGAGTTAATAGTTTTGTTGTAGGACCGACCGATCCAGAGACGAATCTGGGCCAAGATGGGGTGCTGAAACTATTGGCAACTTCCCTAGCAATTTCTGCTGATTTCTTCGAAACCTCATAGGCCATCTGGCCAATATTATATTCTGCTAAAACAATTTGAGAGGAACCAAATGAGTTAGTTTCAACGATATCGCAACCAACTTCAAAGAAAGAAGAATGGATCTCTTTAACGATATCTGGTCGAGTAATACAAAGATATTCATTGCAACCATCGAGGCCGTCAAAATCATCTGCAGAAAGATTATAGGCTTGGATACTGGTGCCCATCGCACCATCAAAAACAATTACCTTTTCCTTTAGTCTATCAAAGAAGGGTGATTTCATTTCGAATACCTTATTTGTTGCGGCACTATAGATATCCCTTATCTTCCAAAAGCTCTTGTACAACTTCAATATCAGCAGTCTGAATCAATCTTGGATCTGAACTATTAAAAATAATTCTCTTGGCACGACTTAGTTCTCTTGAAAGATGGGCTTTGGATGGGGGCTTGACCAAGAATCCGCTGGCTCCAGCCTTTAGACATTTCATTAAAATATCTGGTGTACCGTAAGCTGTCAGCACGATGACAGGAAGATGTTTTAACTTTTCATCTGCTCTGATAGCTTCAGTTAATTCAAAACCAGTCATACCTGGCATACTAACATCGGTTATTACACAGGAATATTCCGCTGGATTGTTTGTTAATTCTAACAGGGCTTCTTTTCCGGAAGGCACACCTTTTACAAAAGCATACTCAATATGTTCAATAAAAGAGCAGATTATATCGCGTGGCGATGGCAAATCTTCGACAACTAAAACTCTGAACCTTGCTCCAGAGCGCTGCTTTCTTTGAGAGATTTTTTTTATGAGATCGATAACTTGATCGTTAACATCTCGGCCTGCGAAAAGCTCAACTCCTAAAATTCCCAATGACCATCGTTTTTTCGATACATCAATCGAATCTACAATGTCTAGACAATATACGACGCATTGTCCGTTATTGTTACAAGTCCAAAGTGCGTTAGAAATGTCTTCGACTGCTTTTTCGCCAAAAGAATCGGCCACCAACACAAGATCAAAAGGTCTCGATAGTATAAGAGTCGAGGCTGCGCTAACATCTGAAGTCAGCTTAACTCTGAAACCTTCTGATTTTGCAGTACTAGTAAAAGAGCTAACCTCTTTCTCTGATGTTCCAATAATTAAAATATCAGGCATGTTTAACTAACCTTCTAAAACCTTTTTAGATTCTTCTTTCAAAATTTTGAAAAGTTCTTTTGCTTTTTCAAAATCTTCTGAAAAATCAAAGTTGTCATCTCCAAGCAGTTCTTCCAGTTTTCCGGATATCTCTGCAATCTTATCTAATCCAAAAAAACCAGACCCACCGCGAATAGTATGAAAACTTGCAGAGAGTCTTTTGTACTCTGAGGTATTTCCAGCCGTAGCTTTAGAAATGTGATCCTCAAAGGAGTTTAGATGCTTTAAAAGCTCGACTCGGAACAATTGATATGCCTTAGTTGATAATAGTTTATTCTCGATTATATCGCTCACTGGGGACCCCAAGTATCTTAATCTATAGCTATTTAGTCATTGCCTTGAATTTATTTTTGAATAAATAATGCGCTCTTACTTTACATTATGTATTCTTTTATAGTTTAGCAGGAATATCTAAAAGAGAATACAAGGATCTTTGTTAACCATTTGAAACTAATAAGAAAATAGTATGAAAAGCAAAATAGTACTCGGACTGGTCATATTGGGGCTTTTAGTAGGAGCTTGGTTCTATAACAAAGAAAAATCATCTTCCAATGGTGCTCCAATACC
>JAWXBT010000281.1:0-15371 GCA_034440315.1 bacterium | reverse complement strand
GTCAATAACCTTCAAGAATTCTTCGTAACTTACTTTATGGCTGATCAATCATTCGATCTAAATCCAGAACCAGGAGATCTTCCTACAACTGAATATTTTGTACGCTATATATTTAACGAGATCCTCAAAAGTAATCCCGATTTACTTAACTCCAAATTAGAAATTACTGAGAAAGAAATTAAAATCAGTTTTTATTTTCAAGATAAAGATGTGATCGTAAGAGGGTCAGATCCTAAAACAGTTGTAGAAGATGGAGATCCTGTTCAGAGCCCAATTTTTGGTGGATGGCTTAGAGCATTAAGTGCCGCTGCATTGCTTGGAAAGTCTTTGCAAAAAGGGGATTGTTTAAATATTGATGCCTTAACGGGCCAAGGCACAATTACTTCTGATAATTGGTTAGAAGTTGAAACAACACTTGCTGCTTTCGGCATATCATTTTCTCTTGTCGATATGTGTCAAAGTCCAGAAAAAATTTATTTTCAGCTCGGTGTGAATGACACTCATCTCTTTGCTATGCAAAAACAAATTGAAGATTTAAAAAGTGAGAATATTGGAAAACGAGAGGAGTTCTTTAAAAGGATATTCTATTTGTGTCCGGAGTTAAGCGTTCTTCCTCGTTTTGAAACACAAACTCTTTTTGATAAAGAATGGGGCGCTAGAATTTCAGAAAAGTTACAAAGCCATGAAGAACTTTCGGCGATAGGATCTAAAGTAGTAACTAGTATGGATCATGATTGGCAAAAAGATTGTTCTCATGGCGAACTTCTGAAATTTAATCCTGATTATCCAATTGCTACTAATACTTATGCATATGGCAATGACGCTAGATTAATGTTTTGGGATCCGGTTTCAAAGGGAATATTGTTTGTAGAGATTGGTTTGCCAACAAAATCATATGGTCGGGAAACTGAAAAAACATTATCTAATCTTGCCGATCTTATTAAAGCAAACTTTGACACAAAAAATAGAGAGCAGCTTCTTGCTGTACTTATCGTAGGCGATCTTGAGGATTGTGACTGCCATGAGATGATTCAGATATGCAGTCCTAAAAGAGTTAGCGCAGATCCCGTGGCAAATGATCTTCCTATTGATGCTAATTTAGTATTTCTTAAACTAGCTGCAACCATAGAAGCCAAACTCTTAGAGGCTGGAATTAGAAATAAAATAAACGCATACGGTGGCCCCAAAGAGAAAGGAGTTTCAATAACTCTTTTAAGTGCTACCGGCGGAATTATTGTGGAACCTTCAGATTTGAAGATATCCATCTGGTCCTAGCTAATAAAAAACTTATGGTACTACAATGTCACACTGATTGTGCAAAGAGTAAGTTTGAATTACCGCGAGAAGATCATGAACCACTCGATGTATATAAAGAAAGACTCGAAGCACGCACGCTTGCTAGAGCTTGAAATAGTGCCCATGCATTACTTGAGGATTCAGCCATCAATAAAGCAGTCCAACACGGTATGAATTTTCTGGTCGGAAGACACAATGTTGAAAGTGATAAACTTGAATTTTTTAAAGAAGAATCAATAAATCTAATGCAAATTTATTTTCAGAAAGCAGCTTAATTTGGGAGAGGTTCCCATAGGAACCTCTAGCTATATCTTGATTTTAAGCACTCATTATGGTGATGTTGGGCATCTTTCAATCCCCGGGTCTAATGAATGCTAATATTATTTTGTCTTATTATTTTATTAATACCGAATTTAGCCCAAGCCTATCTTGATCCCGGAACAGGTAGTGTAATTCTTCAATCATTAATAGCCGTCGCTTTAGGAGCAGCTTTTACAATTAAAACATATTGGCGAAGACTTAGAGTCTTCTTTGCTAGCAAAGCCCAGGGAAAATCAGACGATGTTACCGATCAAAACTGAGCATATTGCTGGTTCATTTCGAGATCCAAGCGGACGCATAATCATTTCTAATGGCGAGATTCGGCGTGAGATTTGTACTTCATATAAAGAAAATTTTGATCAATTAATTTCCTCCGGTCTACATGATCAATTAGTCAAAGAGAATCTTTTAGTAGCACATCGGGAAATTTCTTTACCGCCACCTGCTCATCTCGATCTCTACAAAATGATAGCTCCTACACCTATTCCTTTTATCTCATATCCTCAGGAATGGTCATTTTCTCAGATAAAAGATGCTGCTTTAACTACTCTTAAAATTACTGAATATGCTTTAAATAAAGGAATGATTTTAAAAGACGCCTCTGCATATAATATTCAGTTTTTAAAAGGCAGCCCTATATTAATTGATACCTTATCCTTCGAAACGTACGAGGATGGAAAGCCCTGGCAGGCATACAAGCAATTTTGTCAGCACTTCGTAGCTCCACTATCCCTAATGTCGACATCGGATGTTCGACTTGGAAAATTAGCTTTGATTTTTATCGATGGCATACCATTAGATCTTGCTGCGAAATTACTTCCATGGAAAACAAAACTATCACCGAGACTATTACTACATATTCATGCGCATGCTCGGGCCCAAAAAACTTATGCCGATAAAGCTGAAAAAGTGTCCAAAGAGATAAAATCTGCATGCGTCAGTAAAAATGCATTGAGAGGATTATTAGATAGTCTAAGGCTTACAATTGAAGGTTTAAAATGGAATCCCAAAGGAACTGAATGGGGTAATTACTACAATGAAACAAATTATTCTGAAAATTCATTTAGTAAAAAAGAAGAGATCGTAAATGGATTTTTAAAACAAATTTCACCGAAAACAGTTTGGGATTTTGGAGCAAATGCAGGTGAATTTAGTAAAATAGCAGCTTTGATTGCCGAGAATGTTATTTCATTCGATGTTGATTATGCCGCAGTTGAAAAGAATTATATTCTTCATACTAAGAAAAGTTTTAAAAATATTTTGCCGTTAGTACTTGATTTAACAAATCCTACACCAAGTTATGGCTGGGCAAATCGAGAAAGAATGTCTTTGAAAGATCGTGGTACACCAGATGTTGTAATGGCCCTAGCACTCGTTCATCATATGGCCATTGGAAATAATATTCCCTTAGCCGAGTTGGCGTGTTTTATGTCGGAATGCGCACCGTATTTAATTATTGAATTCGTTCCCAAAGAAGATAGTCAAGTCCAAAGAATGCTTGCCTCAAGAGAAGATATATTTCACGATTATAATCAGAGCACATTTGAAAAGATATTTAGTCAAAGATTTTTAATTCAAGGTAAGAGCGATGTTCCAGGAACAAAAAGAAGTCTCTACCTCATGAGAAGACACGAAGAAAATTATGTCGCATCTTAAAAAATTTATAATTTCTAGTACTGCTCCAATTTTAATTTCTATTTCTCCAATTCTTTATCTTTTTGCAGAAAATTTTGATCGAATGTCCGCCATCGAAATATGGATTCCAATATGTATTTCCATTTTCATAGTATTTATAGTTAGTGGAGGACTTACCTTATTTAGCAAGAATTTCGAGAAAGCCGCTATTATTACAAGTTTTTGGATTGTTTATTTTTATCTTTTTCTCCCAATTTCAAAATTTCTATTTAAGTTGGATTTTGTCAATAATAAAGGAATTGCTGCCGGAATTACTTTTTATTTAGGCACATCTGCTCTACTTTGTTTTACGTTTTGGTGTATTTCAACACGAAGAAAAGTTGATTGGATTGGATCATTTTTAAAAGTTGGCTCCATTTCTCTTATTTTGATGGTGATCATAAGCATCACTAATAAGAGCATTACAACGGAAATGGAAATAAGTTCGATCGGCCCCGAGATCGATCTAAATCAGTCCAATCCAAAATTGAAGCCAGATATTTATTATATATTACTCGATGGATTCGGACGCTTTGATGTACTTAATCAGATGTATGGAGTGAGCACTGAAAATTTCAATCAAAAACTTAAAGATTTAGGTTTTTATGTCGCTACGGATAGCAAGGCCAACTACATACAAACTCTACTCTCTTTATCTTCAACTTTAAATATGGATTATCTGGATAAGGTAACAGCCAAACTACCTAAAGATTCTAAAGACAGAAGTTTGATTCGTTCACTAGTAAGAAATAGTAAAGTCATGAATTTTCTTACCTCAAACGGATACACTTCATATTCATTTGCTTCGGGATACTCGGGAACAGATCTGATTAAAACAGATCAAAGAGTCGCAGCTCCTTATGTTTTCAGTGAATTTCACAACTTAATTTTCAATGTAACCCCATTACCTAACTTATTTCGAAAGTTAGGACTTTTTAAGTGGCAATATGATTCTCACAGAAAGCGACTAAATTTTATTTTTACCGAGCTGCCAAAAATAGGAGAAAAGATTACTCCTAAGTTTGTTTTCGCTCATATTATGGCTCCCCATCCTCCATTTGTTTTTGATTCAAAGGGCCAAGAAAATTTTAGAAAACGGAACTTTGCTTTTGATGATGGGAGTCATTTCAAAGGTAAAAAAAGAGAATATCTAGCAGGCTATCGAGGCCAAGTTACATTTTTAATGAATAAAATATCCAATATTGTTGAGGAGATTTTAAAGAGAGATCCAGATGCCATCATAATTTTGCAAGGCGATCATGGTCCCGGATCGGAACTAAATTGGAGTAGTGTTAGTCAAAGTAATTTGTGGGAACGCACGGCAATACTTAACGCCTTCAGAATGGGATCCAATTGGCCCGAAAATCTTTCCATGCGTTCTGATATTTCTCCCGTAAACACTTTTCGCTTAATACTAAAAGAGATCTTTAAACTTGAAATTGCTGAATTGCCAGACAAGAGTTTCTACTCAACTTGGAAAAAACCATACGAATTTATTGAAGTTGAAAATTAATGATAGATGGCGCTATACAAATCTTTAACTAATTCTTAAACAACTCAACTCTTCTGTTTTTTGCTTTTCCATCTTTGGAAGGAAAAGCCGGATGTTGGCCCCAAGGTATTGTTTCGAACCTTGTTGTTGCGTTGTAGAACTCAGAAGTCTGGAGAAGTAGGGGCCGGAGCTTTTTGAGCTTTGACCGACTACTTCTGAGATGGTGGGTCCATTTGGGGACGAGGGAACAGTCACTGCCACTTTGCGAGCCTACTATTTCAGCAGAGCATTTATTAGGGAAACGACTTTTTGAATTCTATCAAAAGGGCTTTGGTAGAGGTCAACTGCTCAAAAGTAAAGTTGAAGAATCTTAATATAGTAAGTCCAAAAAGAACATTCCGAGAGAAAATATTTTTTACGACTTACTATCCCCCGAAGGAATGATAAATAGTTATCCCAACTAAATGTTTTAAGTAAACCGAAGGTTTTCATCAGAAAAGTATTTGGAAATTACCTATTGGGATAACTATAGGATTATAAAATGCTCCATAGATCTTCTAAAAGATAGCAGCTAGTATTTTCATACATGACATCTCTAAGTACGATCTCTCATCCAAAAATTACATTTGCAACCCTTGTTTTGCTTGTTGCATTTGTGGCATTTCGATCAATTGAGACTCCGCTTTCCTCGTGGCCCCTGCATAATGATTTTGCTCATTACTATCTTAGCAGTTCAAAATTATTGGCTACTGAAAATCCTTACTCAACTGAGCTTGAATATCAAAAAAATGGTTTTATAAATCGACCTGAAATTAAGATAGCAACTAATCCGCCGGCTCTGATTGTTGCATTAATGCCGATTGTTTTATTTAATCCAGATATAGGTTTTATGCTTTGGACGGTGCTCCAGCTTTTATCGCTGTGGGGAGCTATCTTTTATGCAGTTAAAATTGCGGATTTTAATCTCTCCTTACTACATAAAGTGGGGCTTTTTTTTGCAGCCCTTGTTACGTATCCTTGCATAACGCACCTTGAACACGGGCAATCCCAACTTTTAATTTCATTTTTGATTACATATGGTATCTGGCTTTTAAAAACAGAAAAGACTTCAAGGTTTGGGCTTTTTCTTTGGGGATTAGCTACTTCATTGAAACTTTTTACTTGGCCATTAGCGATTGTCTCTTTTGCTTTTGCCGGCTCACTAGGATTTCTTTGGTTTGTGGCTGGTTTTGCAATTTTAAATCTTACAGCTTTTTTTGTCTTAGGTGCTGCGCCTTTTTATGATTTTTTATTCTCAGTAATCCCATATATAGCTTCAACTATCTTTAAATTTAATAGTAATAATAGTCTTGAAGGTGCAATTGTTTATTCGTTGCAAGCCTTTGGATCTTCCGAATTGAGATTAAACCTAGCAGCAAATTTTCTTCCAATTCTTTTTGTAAGCGGGGCCGCTATAGCATTTTTAAGTGTTGGTGTTTTATCCCTTAGAATGAAGGCTTCATATCAAGATATTTCAATTACTATTTTTTTAGTAAGCCTTATCTGCCTTTTGTTTTCACCAACTGCATGGGCGCATTATATGGTTTTAACCTTTCCTATTTTGGTTTACCTATTATGTCTATTTATTAAGTCTCATGATCCAAAACTTCATCCTGTTAAGTTATTAATTGGATATTCTTTAGTTGGCTTAACCCAGGGACCGGTAAAAAATATGGCTTTGGAATGGCAACTAATTGGAGCTTGGTGGGGTGTTTTTACTATCTTTTATGTTATATTTCTTCTGTTTAGTGCTAAAAGATTGCAAGAATAACCGTGAATTATACAAGTATTGAAATGCTACGTAAAGAAATCGAAGCTGAGCTTCATCGGATCATCGATTCTGTTCAACCGATCGAGCCACTCCGCTCTGCAATTAACCATTCATTATTTCCAACGGGAAAATTAATTAGACCACTTCTGTGCTCAGCTTTTTTTGAAGATCTTGGACAGGATTTTTGGGCAATATTGCCAGTAGCTTCATCATTAGAACTTTTACATACCTCGTCATTAATTCATGATGATCTACCGGCAATGGATGACGATGATATGCGTCGTGGTCGACCAAGTTGTCATAAATTATTTGGTGAAGCGACCGCCATCTTAGCTGGGGATTATTTAGTAGCACTTGCTCACAATGTCCTTTTACAAAATAGTTTTCAGCCCAGTATCCAAGCCCGTTTTGCTAGAGTTATGAGTGATACTTATATGAGGTTATGTAATGGCCAGCAGCTAGATTTAGTTGGCAGTAAAACAAGAGAAGACATTGAGAAAATTCATTCACTAAAAACCGCAGCACTTTTCTCTGCAACGATGGTTTTTCCGGCAATTGCTGCTGGTATCAAAGAAGATGCTATCAAAGCTTCTTATGAGCTTGGTCAAGAGTTAGGTTTCGCTTTTCAAATCATTGATGATTATTTAGATTTATTTGACAGTGAAAAAGGACGAGAAGGAGGGAGCGATCAGAAAAATGATAAAACAACATTTCTAAATGTTGAGACAAAAGAAGGCATTCAACATTTAGCTCAAATGAAAAAAACAACCATTAATCGAATTTTTACTAAGATCAATTCCATTACAGAACATGCCGAATTGGATGCCGAGCCAGAAGAGGCTTTTCCTCTGACATATCCTATTGTAGAATCTATTTTTTCTAAAATTATTCTCTAATATCTTTTCTGGAAAATTTTCTATGAATCGAACACAGCAGGTTAGAGTTCATGATGCATCTTCAGGTAATTATATTAAGAATCTTACCTATAATGGGTCTGTTGCAAAACTCTCCCCTACTGCAAAAAGCGATCTTTGGCCTGTGACATCGTCAGTCTTCGAAAGAAAAGCCTCAACATATCCAGAGGATATGTCTTCGGTTTTCCCTCTCTACTTCCTTGTCTCGGCTCAAATCTCACTTTTCTCCTTACTAAGATAGTTTTGCAACAGACCCATAAAGGAAATACCAATGTTAACCGAAATAATTAGAAAGACTATTCAAAGAAACTCAGTGGTTATAAAAACCAGTTTGGTGCGATTAGAATTAGAATTGATATGAAAAATGGAAGTTGTGTTTCTTTTGTTATCTCCGATCCTTCAAAAAGAGTAGATTAAACAATGCCAGGACATTCAGAGAATAAATTATTAACTCCTAATTTTCCAACTCCAGAGAAGATTAATAGAGATATTTTGGAGCATGGGTTTGCTATTTACCACGATGTTATAACTAAGGAATGTATCTCGGAACTGCGGCGTTTTTGGTGCAATGAATTTAAATGGCAAAATGTTAAAGGTAAAGTAGTTAGAGGCGATCTACGAATTGGTGAGCCTAATTATTTAACTTATACAGATTCGAAATTTTGGTGTCTTTATCGGCAATTTGATTTTCTTTGGAATCCTCCAACACATGACATAACAACTCGACTCGGTATCGAGGTGCATAAAATAAGGAACCAAGCACAAGGATTTGATTCTGAATATGGCCTTACCTATGTTCCAGACCGTTATGGAATCTATATGTCAACAAGTTGGTATCAGCCCAATCAAGGACATCTTGAATCCCATATTGATGGCCATAAAGATACACCGATTTTGCAGTATATGCTTCCTATAACTCAAAAAGGAAATGATTTTGATGGTGGTGGTTTATTTGTAAAAATTGGCGAAGGTCCGAAGATAGATGTCGATGAGTTAATGAAGTCTGGAAGTATTGTCTTTTTTGATGCTCGAAATCATCATGGTGTTGATAAGATCACCTGTTCAGATCCAATGATGAAAGGTAGGATTGCAACATTTGCAATTCCTACTTTTTTTAGAGGCCAAGACGAAGTGCCAGCTAGCCTAAGAAAAGCCCAAGATATCTATTACTGGTTTAAACGTAAACTAATTTATTTTCATAAAGCGTCGGATAGCTGAAAGAGTCTCATCGCTAAAATGATGTTCAGCACCCTCGGCATCTATCTTTGCAACATCAGCAGGCGCTCCAATTTTTACTAAGAAATCAAAAAGTAGTTGGTGACGTTCTTGTGCAAAAATTCCAAGTCTCTTTCCTTTTGGAGTAAGACTTACTGGTTTTCTCGGGCTTGTCTGTAAGTAGCCTGCAATCTGTAGGCGATTGATTGTTCTGATTGCAGTAACATGAGAAATGCCAAGTTCCTCGGCAATTTGACAGGTTCGAGCTTGGCCATATTTCGTAATAAGCTCCAAGACCAACTCACAGTAATCTTCAGCGGTTTCAGTACTATGGTGCTCTCTCGTAGCTTCAAAGGCACTTGCTCGAAGTTGTTTAGTTTTTTTTTGTGCCACAGATACTTTTAATCCAGATTGACAATATTTAACGGAAATCATACTCTAGTTAGCATATGTAGCCAAGGCTACATAAACTTTATTCAAAAAAAACTATGTCATCTAAAATCTTAAATTATTTTTATCGACTCTCTGCTGGCATCCTTTCTCTGGGATTAACCTCAGCTTTTGCAGAGGATAAAAGTCAGTTTACATTATTAAATCCTACTCCTCGCGAATTTATGCGCGAGTTAAGTACTGATCGACCTGATGCAACCGAGAGCCCGTACACTGTAGATGCCGGACATTTTCAACTTGAAACTAGTATCGTTGATTACACACGCAATGATCAAGGAAGTGGCTCTGAAACGTATTCATGGATGTCGAGCAATTTAAAAATTGGTCTCTTGAATGATCTAGATATTCAAATCGTATTTGAACCATTTGTTGAAGATAAATCTGTAGAGGAAGATATCTCTGGTTTTGGAAATGTTCAGATTCGACTCAAAAATAATCTTTGGGGAAATGATAGTGGAGATTATGCTATTGCACTAATGCCTTTTGTTCAGTTTCCAACAGGGGAAGGTGAGCTAAATAATAATCATTTCGAAGGCGGACTTATTGTTCCAGTTGGAATTTCTCTGCCCAATGAATTTAGTCTAGGTTTGATGGCAGAAATAGATTTCATCAGAAATGAAGATAATGATGATTATGGATCCGAGTTTGTGCACACAGCGACAGTCGGACACTCTATCATTGGAGATCTTAGCGGATTTCTTGAATACGTTGGGACAGCGCCACGTAAAACTGGGACAAATTATAGTGCCAATTTTGGGGGTGGTATTACATATGCAGTTTCAGAGGATACTCAACTAGATCTTGGAGCATACTTTCCACTCAATGATAATGCGGATGATTTAAATCTTTTTATTGGTTTTTCGCTAAGGAGTTAATGCCAATGTCTAAAATACTTTTTTCTTTATTCTGTTTCTTAATCTTGTCTCCTGCATTTACTCGTTTGAATGCAGAGACTGAAAGTAATGCTAAAAAAGCTGCTCCTAAAAAAATTGTAACCACATTTACGATTATCCAAGACATGGCTCAAAGAGTAGCGGGTACTGGAGCACTTGTTGAATCTATTACAAAACCAGGTGCTGAAATACATGATTATGAACCGACACCACTCGATATAGTTAAAGCCCAATCAGCGGATCTTGTACTATGGAATGGTATGGGACTTGAACGATGGTTTGAAAGATTTTTCAAAAATATTAAAAATGTTCCTGGAAAAGTTATAACTGAAGGGATCGAACCGATGGGGATTATTGAGGGTCCCTATACTGGGAAACCCAATCCGCATTCTTGGATGTCTCCGGCAAATGCCATTAAATATGTTGAAAATATTCGAAAAGCGTTGACTGATCTCGATCCAATCAATCAGGATATTTATAATAAAAATGCCGAAATTTATTCTTTGGAGTTAAAATCAATTGACGATCTTTTAAGATCGAAACTTTCTCATATTCCACTGAAACAGCGTTGGCTAGTAACAAGTGAAGGTGCCTTCTCATATCTAACTAGGGATTATCAATTAAATGAGCTTTTTTTGTGGCCTGTCAACGCTGACGAAGAAGGTGCTCCAAAACAAATTCAAAAAGTAGTTGATAAAGTAAGGATAAATTCTATCCCTGTTGTTTTTTCTGAGAGTACAATTAGTAATAAAGCAATGCTGCAAGTTGCAAAAGAAACAGGCGTAAGATACGGCGGAGTTTTATATGTGGATTCTTTAACAGATCAATTTGGAGTTGCCCCTACTTATTTAAAACTTTTACAATATAACGCTGACATTATCATTAAAGGTCTAAATACTAACGAAAAGTAACGGTTATGAATTATGATAAGAGAATCTGAAGAATTAATTCTTGAAGTAAAAAATGTAACGGTATCCTATAGCAATGGCCAAGTTGCACTTTTTGACGCAAGTTTAAAACTAAATGCTGGAACTATTTGTGGTCTAGTGGGAATTAACGGCAGCGGCAAATCCACATTATTTAAAGCCATCATGGGGTTTGTTACTCCGACTCAAGGAACAGTATTGATTTCAGGAAAGCCTATCAAGGAAGCTTTGAAAAAAAGTTTAGTTTCATATGTTCCACAATCTGAAGATATTGATTGGGCTTTTCCTGTAAGTGTTTGGGATGTCGTATTGATGGGACGATACGGATTTATGAATTTTCTTCGCATACCATCAGCACAAGATAAAAGAATTGCTCTGGAAAGTCTGGAAAGAGTAAAGATGGCGGAGTTTCGCGATCGTCAAATTGGAGAGCTCTCAGGAGGTCAGAGAAAAAGAGTCTTTCTTGCTCGGGCACTTGCACAACAAGGACGACTTGTTCTGCTAGATGAACCTTTTACTGGAATTGACGTAACAACAGAAAATACGATCATAGATTTAATGCAAGAGCTTAGAAAAGAAAAACATATAATATTAGTTTCGACTCATAATTTGGGTTCTGTGCCTGATTTCTGTGATCAGGTCGCAGTAATTAACCGAACTGTAATTGCTACAGGTGCTACCCAAGATGTATTTACAGAAGAGAATTTAACAAAAGCATTTGGTGGTGCTCTAAGACACTTACGACTTGATCATACTGATATTCCTGGTTCGAAAAGCAATGAGATTGTGATCCTTACTGATGATGAAGCTGCATTAGTCATTGGTGATAACGGAAGACTTCGTAAAGTTGCTACTGAAGAGAACTCAGAAAATGATTGAGCTGTTGTTGACACCATTTCAATACGAGTACATGACAAAGGCTATCTTGATGAGTGCTTTTATTGGTGCTGTTTGTGCCTGTCTATCATGTTTTGTAACTCTTAAAGGATGGTCATTGATGGGAGATGCTCTAGCTCACTCCATTGTTCCCGGAGTTTCTCTGGCATACATGATTGGTATTCCATTTTCTTTGGGTGCTTTTATTTCTGGAATTCTTGCTGCTTTGACAATGGGTTTTGTAAAACAAAACACACGATTAAAAGAAGATGCAGTAATCGGAATAATATTTACTACCTTTTTTGCTGCCGGAATTCTGATGATCTCTCTTTATCCAAGTAATATAAACTTAAAGAGTATTGTTTTGGGAAATATTTTGGGCATCGCCAATAGTGACATAATTCAGATGCTCATTATTGCCTCAATTACCCTGCTAATTATTATTTTAAAATGGAAAGATTTACTTCTTTATTTATTTGATGAGAGTCATTCTAAGGTAATTGGACTTAATAATACTTTGTTACATGGAACTTTACTTGCTCTTTTAGCAGCGACGGCGATTGCTGCTCTACAAGCAGTAGGTGCTTGCTTAGTTGTAGCGATGTTAGTCACTCCAGGTGCCACAGCATATCTTTTAACAGACAACTTTAAACGCATGATGATTATAGCCACAAGTATGGGTATGGCGACTGGATTTCTAGGGGCATATCTTAGTTATTTTCTTAATGGATCAACTGGAGGATGTATTGTTGTTTTTCAAACACTTATATTTCTCTGTGTTTTGATTTTTGCTCCAAAGCACGGCGTAATCTCTGCTCGTATGGCAGCCAAGGCTACTACAAGAAAATTTATGACCCAGCTTAGCAATGCTAATGTATCAGCAATAAAATAGTATGTTAGACCGCCTCCTTGAACCACTTCAGTATTCTTTTATGATAGAAGCCCTTGGAATGGCGGCATTAATTGGTACTGTTTGTGCTGCCATGTCATGTTTTTTGGTGCTCAAAGGTTGGTCATTGATGGGGGATGCCCTTTCTCATGCAGTCTTACCTGGCATAGTAATAGCTTATATTATTGGAGTACCCCTTTCTCTTGGTGCTTTTGTTTCCGGTTTTGTATGTGCCGGTGCTACCGGATGGATTAAGGCAAATAGTCGCATTAAGGAAGACACTGTGATGGGTGTTGTCTTTACAGGGCTGTTTGCTCTGGGACTTGTTATGTTTACGAAGATTGAAACAGATGTTCATTTAAATCACATACTATTTGGAAGCTTACTTGGAATTGAATATAGCGAGATGATTCAAGCTTTAGTTATTACGTCTATCGCATTTTTGACGATTATAATTTACGGCAGAGATCTTCTTCTTTACTGTTTTGATATTGGTCAAGCAAAAGTTATCGGTCTTAATACAACTGTTATCCATTATATTTTTCTGGCCCTCATTTCTGCGACAGTAGTTGCTTCACTTCAAGCAGTAGGAATTATCCTTACAGTGGCGATGCTTATTACACCTGGTTGTATTGGATATATGCTTTGCAACTCTTTTTGGAAGATGCTTGGAGTTGCGGTGGGCAGCTCACTAATTTCTTCCTTAGTTGGTACATACATAAGTTACTTTATTAATGGCTCTACTGGTGCTTGTATAGTATTAACTCAAAGTTTTATCTTTTTTTGGGTGATGATTTTTGCACCGAGATATGGAATTCTCAGTACAAGGTTGCGTCTTAGGCAAGTGAAATAAAACCAGCAACAACTGGAGAGCCCAGAAACCTTTTTAAAAGTGAAATTTCAGAAGCTTTTTCAAAAGCATTCGAGACACTTGGTTTCTTTAAAGCCCTATGGATTACCATAGGAAGGAAAAATTGAGGAATACGCTTGTATAGGGTAAATCCAGAATTTTTAAATTGTTGAAGTATTTCGTTGTCATTAAATACTAAATAATTTCTGGTATCACCTTCCAGTATTTTTTTTGTTTTAAACAATAAAGGCGTGAGTGCATTGAAACTGAGTCGAGGTGGATAATCGATAATTACCAACTCTTTTGAAACCCGTGAAAGTTCTGAAAGAAATCTTGGCCAATCAGTCATATGAGAGACTTGTCTAAAAGATAGAACTACATCAAATGATTTATCCGCAAATGGCAGTTCTAAAAGCTTACCTACTTTAAATAAACATTTTCCAGATTGAATATAAGATTCTAACTTTCTTGAGCACTGTTCATTAGATCCCAATACGGTAACATGATGCCCATTGTTAATTAATGGTATGGCAGTTTGAGCATGCCCTCCACCAACATCCAAAATCGAAATATTTTTTCTTTTGCCAATAATTTGCAGGAGAGCTTTTGCCTGTACTGAAATAAACCATTCCCCAATAGGTCCCGAAAACCGTTTTTCGTATTCTATTGAAGAGGATTCTATGTCTGGAGCATCGGGAAAAGGAAAAGCTTCACTAACCAACGAGGTACCTATTGATGATGAAGCTTGAGTCATAGCCAAAGACTCTAGCATAATTTTCATTTTTTTTGGAATTGTGATTAAAGTAAACAATGGCTTCCAGCTCACTTTTGAAAATCTTACCCCAAGAATCTCCCCTTAGAGAGGTTGGAGCACTCATAGATCCATTAGATTGGCCTGCTACTGAGGGGAACGATCCTCCCAGAGCATTAAGGGGATTAGCTAAGATTATTAACGGAGGTCTGTGTCATAGGTGCGGAACTTGCGTTGGTATTTGTCCCACCAATGTTCTTTCCGTTGATAAGTTTGGATATCCAGTAGTTAAAAATCTCTCCGCTTGTACTGATTGCGATCTGTGTGTCCGAGTATGTCCTGGAGATGAATTTGATTTTCATAAAAATATCGAAGAGAAATTCGGTATAAAAGGCGAGCTGGAAAATACACATGGTCATTTCGTAGATTCATTTATTGCCTACTCTTCAGATCCTGAGATTAGAAAAAATTCGACAAGTGGCGGTTTGGTAGCAGCAATTTTACTTTATCTTCTTGAAACAAAACAAATAGATGGTGCGATTGTCATAAGCTCTGATGAGGATGTTTTATGGAGGGGTAAGCCAATTATTGCTCGTAGCAAAGATGAAATACTTAAGGCTATTAAATCAAAATATGCTATCTCCCCTACAAATTCTGTATTTGCAGAAATTCGTAATATCCCAGGAAATATGCTCTGGTTGGTTTACCCTGCCAGATTCATGGCTTTGTTAAAGCAGCACAATTAGATCCAAGAATCAAAGAACGAGTTATTTTGACAATCGGCCTTTTTTGTCATGCTGCCGTTGAACATGAAGGGTACGAAATTATTTGGGATAGTCTTGGAGAAAAAACTAAAAATGCCAAGCGCTTCGTATCTCGCATTGGCAAACACCCAGGTACTCCACATCTAATTTATGAAGATGGCAGTCAGTATCCTGTATATTTTGGAGATAAAAGTGGGTATCGGCCATCGTCTATGGAGATTATTAATATTCTTTATAGACTCTATAGTCC
>JAWXBT010000280.1:0-7650 GCA_034440315.1 bacterium | reverse complement strand
ATTATCATTATGGACTGTGCCTCTGCCGAGATGACAAAATATGCTTCTAACACAATGCTTGCTGCTAGAATTACTTTGATGAATGAGATCGCTTTAGTTTGTCAGAAAGCTGGAGCAGATATTGAACTTGTAAGGCAAGGAGTAGGTACTGATTCCCGTATTGGTATGAGTTTTCTATTTCCTGGTATTGGATACGGCGGCTCCTGCTTTCCCAAAGATGTTCGAGCCCTAATTCATACTGCTAAAAAACTTGGCGTCGATACCGAAATTGCAAAAGCTGTTGAGAAGGTAAATGATCTCCAGAAAAAAGTCTTAATTGAGAGAATCCTTGAGCATTATGGCTCAGCCAAAAGCATTAAAGGTAAAGTCTTTAGTCTTTGGGGCCTCGCCTTTAAACCTCGTACTGATGATGTCAGAGAAGCCCCTTCCTTGATTATATGCGCTGAATTATTAAAGATGGGAGCTTCAATTCAGGCTTTTGATCCTGAGGCCATTGAGACTTTTAAGCAGGCATTTGGCAATAAGGCAGGAATAACATATTTTAACAATAATTATGAGTCTTTAATGGCAGCTGACGCTCTAATAATTTGTACAGAGTGGAGTGAGTTTAGACGACCTAATTTTGAAAAGATTAAAGGCTTAATGCGCGGCAATGTAATTTTTGATGGTCGCAATCTTTATGCTTTAGATCAAATGCCAAAAAGTGGATTTAAATATATTTCAATTGGCAGACCCAGTGTTTAGTAAGGAAAGTTTATGTCAAAGGTAGTAATAACAGGTGGTGCAGGATTTATTGGATCTCACCTATGCGATCGATTATTAGAGACAGGGCACGAAGTTATCGTTGTCGATAACCTTTTTACTGGATCAAAAGATAATTTTGTTAAGCACCGTGACAATTCAAAATTTGAGTTTATTCGTCATGACATAATTAATCCTTTAGTTATTGAAGCAGATCAGATCTATCACTTGGCTTGTCCAGCATCCCCAATTCATTATCAACATAATCCAATCAAAACTATTAAAACTAATGTGATTGGAACTTTGAATATGTTAGGTGTAGCAAAAAGAGTTAAAGCTAAAATTTTATTGGCATCTACCTCTGAAGTTTATGGTGATCCATTAGAGCACCCACAAAAAGAAAGTTACTGGGGAAATGTAAATCCAATTGGTCCCAGAAGTTGCTACGACGAAGGTAAGAGAGTAGCTGAAACCTTAGCAATGAATTATCATCAACAAGCCAATGTAGATGTAAAAATAATTCGAATTTTTAATACTTATGGTCCACGAATGCTATTTAACGATGGCAGAGTAGTTTCTAACTTTATTGTTCAGGCCTTAAAAGGAGAAGATATAACACTTTACGGTGATGGTAGTCAGACTAGATCGTTTTGTTATGTTGAGGATCTAGTTAAAGGTATGATGGCTGCAATGAATAGGGAGCAATTCGTTGGACCCGTAAATTTAGGCAATCCGAATGAAATGTCTATTTCGGAGTTAGCATCGCTAATTGTTAAAATGACCGGTACAAAGTCAAAATTAATCAATAAGCCTCTTCCTAAAGATGATCCAATTCGCAGAAAGCCAGATATTAGCATTGCTAGTAAAGAACTTTCCTGGAGTCCAAAAGTATCCTTAGAAGAAGGATTAAAAATGACAATCGAGGATTTTAAAAAACGACTTTCCAAATAAAAATAAAGAACTCCCTCTGTGTCAAAAAATCATATTCGAAATTTTAGTATCATCGCTCACATCGATCATGGAAAATCCACTCTTGCCGATAGAATCTTAGAAGTGACAGGAGCTCTAGTTCAACGTGAGATGAAGAGCCAAGTTTTAGATAAGATGGATATTGAACGAGAAAGGGGCATCACGATCAAAGCCCAAACTGTACGACTCAAATATAAAGCTAAAGATGGGATTGAATATCAGTTCCACTTAATTGATACACCAGGCCATGTTGATTTTCACTATGAAGTTTCACGTTCTCTGGCTGCCTGTGAAGGAGCTTTGTTGGTCGTTGATGCTTCGCAAGGTGTAGAAGCTCAAACATTAGCCAATGTCTATGTGGCACTAGAAAATAATCTTGATATTTTGCCAGTGCTTAACAAGATTGATCTGCCTGGTGCTGATGCACAACGTGTCAAAGAAGAAATAGAAAATGTAATTGGCCTTGATACAAGCAATGCAATTTCCGTTAGTGCCAAAACAGGAATTGGTGTTCCAGATCTTCTTGAAGCGATAGTGAAATTTGTCCCTTCACCAAAAGGAGCAGATACAAATCCACTAAAAGCTTTAATTTATGATTCGTGGTTCGATCCTTACCTAGGAGTAGTTGTTCAGGTCAGAGTTTTTGATGGAATTGTAAAAACTGGTGACAAGATCAAATTTATGAATACTGGGGCTGAGCACGAACTTTATAAATTAGGGGTGTTTACTCCTCATACTCTAGAAGTTTCTTCATTATCTGCCGGAGAAGTAGGATTTTTCTCTGCTGCAATTAAAAATATTAGAGATGTAAAGATTGGTGATACGGTAACTCTCGTAAGGAACCCCGCCAAAGAAGCAATGCCCGGATTTCATGAAGTCAAGCCAATGGTTTTTGGTGGTCTATTTCCTGTTGAATCTGAAGATTATCAAGATTTAAGAGAAGCTCTTGAAAAGTTATCTTTAAATGATGCCTCTTTTACATTTGAACCGGAAACTTCAGTTGCATTGGGGTTTGGTTTTCGTTGTGGATACCTTGGACTTTTGCACATGGAGATTATCCAAGAGCGTTTAGAAAGAGAATATCAACTAAATCTTATTACCACTGCACCAAACGTAGTATACGAAATGTTGATGATCGATGGCAGTATCGTAGCAATTGACAGCCCGACCAAGTTGCCCGAGCCAAATAAATTTCAGGAGATTAGAGAACCCATTGTTAAGGTAACTATCCATGTGCCCTCTGAATATATGGGCAATGTTTTGACCCTTTGTGAAGGCAAAAGGGGAACTCAGACATCGATGAGTATTCATGGCAATCGGGCCCTTGTTCAATATGATATGCCTCTTAGTGAAATTGTCTTAGATTTCTACGATAAACTTAAGAGCCTAACCCGCGGATATGCCTCATTAGACTATGAATTCAAAGAATTTCGGGCTGGAAGTCTTGTAAAGTTAGATATCAAATTAAATGGCGAATCTGTCGATGCACTAAGTATTATTGTGCACGAAAGTTTTGCTTTTCAGCTTGGTAAGGATCTCTGTGATAAACTAAAAGATCTTATTGAACGTCAGATGTTTGAGATTGCTATTCAGGCCTGTATAGGTTCAAAAGTAATTTCTCGTTCAACAGTGAAAGCTCTTCGTAAAAATGTGCTCGCAAAATGTTATGGTGGCGACATATCAAGAAAGAGAAAGCTTCTAGAGAAGCAGAAAGAAGGTAAGAAGCGGATGAAACAAGTAGGAAGCGTTTCAATTCCCCAGGAAGCTTTCTTGGCAATTCTTAAAATTGATAGCTGAGCAGTTGGCTGACATAGGTGGAGATGAGTTTTTTAAAGGAAATTTCAAAACCTGCCGGTAGAATATTCGCTATCGGTGATATTCATGGCTGTGCAAAAGAGACAGAAGTTCTTTTGCACTGGCTGCAATTTGAAGAAGAACTTTCACAGTCAGATCTAGTGGTATTTATTGGTGATTATATCGATCGAGGTACTAACTCTAAAGATGTAATCAATTTATTAATTCAATTTAAACAAAAATTTCCACAAACTATTTTCCTTAAAGGCAATCACGAGGACATGCTCCTTGCTTACTTAGGTTTGGGAGGAGGCAACGGTGAAGTTTATATTAAAAATGGTGGAGGCATGACTTTTTTAAGTTATGGTCTACCAGTAGAAACTCCTGCCAAAGAAGTGCTATCCACGATTCCTGAAAATCATATTAATTTTTTTAAATCTCTTGAATCTTTAGTGGTTTGCGGTGAGCATATCTTTGTTCATGCCGGTCTCAATCCCAAAAAGACTCTTAAGCGACAAGTCTCAGAGGATCTGTATTGGATCAGAGAGGGCTTTTTGGATCAGCGACATCATTTTTCAAAAGTTGTAGTATTTGGCCATACTCCTCATGCAGAAGTTATCTTTGATTTACCACTAAAAATTGGGATTGATACAGGCCTTGTTTATGGCAACATGCTTAGCTGTATAGAGCTTACAAACATGACCCTTTATCAGGTCTTGAGTAAAAGCAAAGAAGTAATGGTTTCAGATTTCCCCCAATAATCAAAAGGATTTGATATGCCTTCGTTCGATGTCGGTTCAGTTGTTAATATTCAAGAAGTTAAAAACGCAGTTAATCAAACAGTGAAAGAGGTCGATACTAGGTACGATTTTCGCGATAGCAATTCCACGGTTGAATTTAAGGAAAAAGAAAGTCAAATCCTTATAAATACTAAGGATAAAATGAGATTAGGGGCGATTAAGGACATTTTAACTCAAAAACTTGCCAAACGCGGCGTGAGTTTGAAATCTTGTGAGTTTGCAGATCCGTATGCTTCCGGTGGCGATAGATTGCAACAGGAGGTTAAAATAAAACAAGGTCTTGAACAAGAAGAGCTAAAAAAGATTACTAAATGCATTAAGGATTCTAAGCTAAAAGTCAGTTCTCAAATTCAAGACGATCAGGTTAGAGTTACCGGAAAGAAAAGAGACGATCTTCAAGAGGTTATAGCACATCTAAAAAGTGAAGTTAAAGACATAGATCTTCAGTTTACGAATTTTAGAGAGTAATTTTAGTTAATAAATTTATAAGAAAGTAAAAAAGGAAATACGATGTTAGAGAAAGAGGCCATTAACCAAATAGAAGGACTCTATAAAAAACTTGATCAATGCCACGCAGAGGCACGTAAACGCTTGGGTCGTGCTCTAACATATGCCGAGAAAGTTTTATTCTCTCATCTTGCTGAGTGGCCTACCGAAGCTCTTGTTCGTGGTAAAGGTTTTATAAACATGAAGCCAGATCGAGTAGCGATGCAAGATGCAACTGCTCAGATGGCAATCTTACAATTCTCAACTGCAGGTAAAGAGGCAGTCGATGTTCCAACTACAATTCACTGTGATCACTTAATCAATGCTTACAAAGGCGCAAAAAGCGATCTGTTATCAGCCGTGAATGAAAATGAAGAAGTTTATAATTTCTTATCTTCCTCAGCTAAACGGTATGGAATGGGTTTTTGGAAACCAGGTGCTGGAATTATTCACCAGGTAGTACTTGAGCAGTATGCTTTTCCAGGTGGCATGATGATCGGTACAGATTCGCATACTCCGAATGCTGGAGGCTTAGGAATGATTGCAATCGGTGTGGGTGGTGCTGATGCCGTAGATGTTATGGTTGGTGAGCCTTGGGGGTTTAATACTCCAAAACTTATTGGTGTTAATTTAACAGGAAAGATGAGCGGTTGGACATCTGCAAAAGATGTAATTTTAAAAGTTGCTGCACTCTTAACTGTCAAAGGCGGAACAGGGAAAATTGTTGAGTATTTTGGCCCAGGAACTGAAACAATTAGCTGTACTGGTAAAGCAACAATTACCAATATGGGTGCTGAACTTGGAGCTACAACCTCGATATTTCCATATGATCGAAGAATGGGGGATTACTTAAGAAAAACTGAAAGGTCCGACGTAGCAGCTTTAGCTGATAAATACTCTCAGTATCTAAAAGCTGATCCAGAAATCGTCAATGATCCTAAAAAATATTACGATGAAGTGCTTGAAATTGATCTATCCAAGCTTGAACCAGGTTGGGTTGGTCCGCATACCCCAGATCTTTATAGAAAAGCATCTGATATGAAAGCTGCGGTTATCAAAGAAGGCTATCCCGATCATATAAGTGTGGCCTTAATTGGATCCTGCACAAATTCATCATATGAGGATATTAGCCGCTCAGCCAGTATCGCAAAGCAAGCCACTGAAAGAGGGCTAAAATTAAAATCCTCTTTCATGGTTACTCCAGGCTCAGAGCAGATTTTTAATACTATTGAACGGGATGGACAGTTAAAACTTCTTACAGATGCTGGTGCTACTGTTCTTTCTAACGCTTGTGGTCCATGTATCGGACAATGGACTCGGGATGACGTTAAGAAAGGCGAGAAGAATACAATTGTAACGAGTTATAACCGTAATTTTGCTAAACGAAATGATGGTAATGCTGAGACAAATTGTTTCATCGGATCACCGGAATTAGTAACCGCTGTGGCCTTTTCAGGACAACTCTCTTTCAATCCAATGACAGACTCTTTAACTGATTCAAAGGGTCAGAAGTTTATGTTTACCGAACCAGTTGGGGATGAACTACCTAAGGCTGGTTATGTCAAAGGACTTTCGGGATACATCGCACCAATCGATGATTTAAATGAACGTCGAAAGATGAAGATGGTGATCGATCCTAAAAGCGATCGCTTAGAAGTTTTGGAACCATTCGCAGCATGGGATGGAAAAGATTTCTCAGACCTAACTGTTTTAGTTAAGGCTAAAGGTAAATGCACTACGGATCATATCTCCCAAGCAGGACCTTGGCTAAAATATCGCGGTCACTTGGCAAATATCTCGGACAATATGTTAATTGGTGCAATTAACTACTTCACCGCTGAAACCGGTAAAGGCACAAATGTTATTACAGGCGAGAAAGGAATTTCTTTCCCTGAGATCGCAAAGAGTTATAGAAATAAAGGAATTGGTTGGGTTGTTGTTGGCGATGAGAACTACGGGGAAGGATCTTCTCGTGAACATGCAGCAATGTCACCACGCTTTTTAGGCGCAAAAGCAGTAATTGTAAAAAGCTTTGCTCGAATACACGAGACAAATCTTAAGAAACAAGGCGTATTGCCACTAAGATTTGAAAATCCAGCTGATTACGATTGCATAGGAGAGAACGATCGAATTTCAATCTCAGGACTAGTTGGGATTAAACCTGGATCAAAAATCACTGTTACTGCCAAAGGTTCTGATGGCAAAGAAAAGTCATTCACTGCAATTCATACTATGACTGATGAGCAGATTAATTGGTTTAAGGCAGGCTCTGCTTTGAATTTGATACGCTTGAATCAGAAAAAAGCTGGATAAAGAACTTTATTTTGCAAAGTGCTCTCGACCATATTTTCTCGCTCCCCTAAATTGGAAGGGGTCGCGACGAAAATCTTTAACTTTAGAAAATAAAAAACACTAGTTATTATCCCTCCGGGGATATTAACTTTCTAAAGCCTTTTCTTTTCGGCAAAGACTTTTGAAAGTTACTATATATATGATGATTTTTTAATAAGTATAAAACCCTTTCTTCGACTTTCTTCCAAACCAGCCAGCTTCGACATATTTAACCAAGAGAGGGCAGGGGCGATATTTATCTTCACCTAATTCTCTGTGTAAAACTTGCATAATGAATAGACAAGTATCTAGTCCAATTAGATCCGCCAAAGCCAATGGTCCCATGGGCTGATTAGTTCCGAGTTGCATTCCATCATCAATATCTTTGGCTTTTGTACCTTCTTGAAAAAGAAAAATTGCTTCGTTGATCATGGGCATCAGTACTCTATTGACAGTGAATCCTGGAGAATCAGAAGCCTGAACACCAGTTTTGCCCATCTTATCTACTACCAATTTTATAGCATTATAT
>JAWXBT010000279.1:0-3125 GCA_034440315.1 bacterium | reverse complement strand
TAAATATCCTGAGTTGTATTACTACGTAGATGATGCACATGGCATGAGTGTGTTTGGAAAACATGGCAACGGGTATGTGTTAAGCCAGCAACCATATTTTCATGAAAGGATGATCCTTACTACCTCTCTCGCCAAAGCCTTTGCTACGGGCGGCTCTGTATTGGTTTTTCCAAATAAAGAATTGGCAAGAAAAGTCAGAACATGTGCAGGATCTCTTGTAACATCCGGACCTATGCAGCCAGCCACATTAGGAGCAGCTATTGCATCAGCTAAAATTCACCTTTCGGATGAAATTTGCGTAATGCAAGATGAATTACATGAAAACATCAAGTACGCAAACCTATTGATCAAAAAATTAGGTTTACCCCTCGTTTCAGAATCCAATTCTCCTGTCTTCTTCATAGGTGTAAGCTTGCCCAAATTAGGATACAATATTATCAAAAGGATGTTGGATGACGGGTACTATCTGAATCACGGAATATTTCCCGGTGTTCCAATTAAAAATACAGGTGTACGATTTACAATTACTCGCCTTCATACTTTTAGTCAAATTGAAGATATGCTTGAAAGAATGGCATATCATTTCCCACATGCATTAGAAGAAGAAAGCTTTTCCATGCAGCAGATTTACAAAGCCTTTAAAATGCCGGTACCGGAAGAACAGCAAATTGAAAAATCCGTCCAATCGCTGATCAATCAAATCAATTTAAAAGTTGAACATCATAACACTATTTCAGATGTCAACAAAGTTGAATGGAACAATTTGTTGGGAGAAAGAGGTTCCTTTGATTGGGATGGATTAAAATTTCTGGAAGATTCCTTTAGCAAAAATGAATTACAAGAAAATAATTGGGATTTCGACTACTTAATTATAAGAGACAACTACAACAAACCGGTACTTGCCACTTTTCTAACCACTGCCTTGTGGAAGGATGATATGCTTTCTCCAGCTTCCATTTCTGAACAAATTGAAGCCATAAGAGCTACGGAAGATCCATACTATTTAACGTCCAAAGTAGTATTCATTGGATCGCTGCTCACAACGGGCAATCATTTGTATTTGGATAGAACTTCCTCCATGTGGAAGGATGCCATGCAGATACTATTTGAAAAACTTTCTGAGCTTCAGGAAAAATCCAATGCAGGTGCGGTCTTACTTAGAGATTTTGATTCCGGTGACGATGAAATGGATGCATTCCTTGTTGATAACGGATATTACAAAATCAATATGCTGGACAACCATTCAATTGATGTTACCTGGAATAGTGAGCAAAAATACATAGAGGAATTATCGGCCAAATCAAGGAAACATTTAAGACAGGACATTCTACGAAATAGCTCTAAATATGAAATAACAGTTGAAAAAAATCCTACACCTGCAGATATACATGACTGGTATAATCTGTATTTAAATGTAAAAGAAAGAAGCTTAGAACTCAACACCTTCACCTTGCCTTTGAAAGTATTTAAAAACATGGCAAGGCATGAGCAATGGGAAATAATGACATTAAAATTAAAACCGGAGTTCGACACTAGGAATGAAAGGAAACCAATAGCTGTAATGTTTACATATCACACAGTTGAGAATAGCAATTTTATGACCATAGGCATTGATTATTCATTTCAAAAAGAGTTCATGTGTTACAGACAAGCACTTTATCAGGTTATAATGCAGGCTAAAAAATTGAATTTAAAGAAAATCAATTTAGGATTTGCTGCATCATTTGAAAAACAAAAACTCGGGGCACAGGTTTTCACTCCGGTTGCTTACATGCAAACAAAAGACCACTACAACATGGAAACAATTGGCAACATGAGTGCCATTACAAATCTTAAAAGTACTGTCGCATAAGTTTACTATACTAATTCCGAAACCTCGTGGATCCTTTTCCCCTCCTAGATGCCCGCTAGCCGCTTTGATGCGTTAAAAGGCCACCGGGTTCTCGGTAATATCTGATTAACGTTAAATTGTATCAAGCTAATACGCAATTAACCTGATCAGAAAATACCATAGGTATTATACCATGAAAAGGTAAGGCATGGCTATAAATAGTTTGCATGAAATTAACCAAAGGAGAATTTTGTCGGTTTAGCATAAAGTCGAAAATGTTGCTCCTGAAAGATAATGGGTTAATGCTCATGAAAAAAAGATTAGATAAGTTCCATGAAATACGACTATTTCTAATATATGATTTTTATGTTGAGGTCTTTTTAAATAGAAAAAAAAATCTAATACTAAAAATTGAACCTGTTTTGAATCATAATTGGCTTGATCTGTACTTAAATAAATGAAAACTAAACAAATACATAACACATTTTTATTCATTTCTCTTGTAATTAGCTCATTGAATATCCATGCAACAAATTATATTAAAATAAAAATTTCTGATGATAAAGGGCACTCGGATGAGATTGCTATAAACTTTAAACCAGGCGCTACCCCTGGTTTTGATAAATGCTGTGATGCCTGGAAGATATTTGCTCCGAATACAGATAATCCGAACTTATTTACAAAAACGGATAATGGAGGCGCCTTGTCGATCAATGCGCTTCCTCCTCTATACGAGTCCAATACCATAGATATTTTTGCCCGCATAGAGGAATCCAATAGATATTTGTTCATTGTAACCGAAGTAGGATCGGGATTGAATGATATCAAAATAAATATGCTGGATAATGCAACCGGAAAAAAATACAGCTTAGTAACGGGTTGTGCATTTACCATAAACCTTCCGAAAATTCTGATCAACGATCCTGCCCGGTTCAATATTCATTTTAATGCATCCTCCATTTTACCGGAAGGAGTACAGATTTCCACTTCTCCCCAAAAACAAATTCAAACAATATCCATCCAATCCAATGGACAAAAAATAGATTTAGCACAGGATACCCTAGCTAAATTAACAATATTCACAGGAAAAAATAATGGCGATAAAATTTACCTAGCCTGGAACATTGCAAATCAGCAGGCGGATGGGGTTTATATATTATACTACTCTAATGATGGCCTTAACTTTACATATTTAGGATACAAACATGGCAAAGGTACGCCCCATACCGATAGTACTTATTCATTCATGGATGAGCAAATACCTATCGGAATCAGATACTATAAACTACTTCAT
>JAWXBT010000278.1:0-3093 GCA_034440315.1 bacterium | reverse complement strand
TCTCAATACAAACCCAGTTGTTGGATTAAAGATAAGCTCAGAAAATATTCCAGAAGTGCCAGTGGGTGCCGAAGTTGTTGGACCAAAATCAAGCTCTCTGCCATCTCCATCTACTACAATCCAGTGGGAAGCTATTTCGTCGAAAGTAAAAAATCCTTGGGTTACTTGGATCCCGTAAGAGAATGTGGCATTTCCCATTGGAGTTGAAGTGCCTAGGGATAATGCAGATTGAGAATTAATATGGATATTGTTTTTAAGAGGGTACCCACGGGTTCTAACGGGATCGGTAAACATTAGGTTTGTGTTACCGGAAGACGGAGAGACAGATGCAGCAATTTTATTATCTCCACCACAAGAAGTCTCATTCTTTCCGGGTTCTCCGAATCGTGGAGGACCAACTAGGAATGTTGTTGTGGTTTCTGAAGTTGCGCCTTCATTATCAGTAACTTCTAGAGTAACTGAGTACTCACCTGGGTATGCGGTAAAGCTAATTGAAGGTAGAGAATTATAGATACTAATAGAGCCATCTGCATTTATCACTGTCCATTTGGCTGTACAGATTCCAGTTAGGGATGTGGTGCCTTGCTGGTTGTCTGGATCATAAGAGGAGTTTGTAAATGTTACTGAAGATCCGATGGCAGGACTTGGCTCAGGTTGGCCATTTACCAAGGGGCCATTCATTAAAGGAACCGGATCATCCGATCCAATCACAGCTATAAAAGAAGCAGAACCATTTGCTACTCCGTCTATTGTCGGAAATTGGCTAGATAGAGAAGCAAAATCCGTTGCTGCTCCAAATTGCCCCTCATGAAATTTAATGTATGAAACACCTGGATACTGAGGGAAGGTTGTTACACCACTTGCACCGCAAGTTAAAGAGGGAGGAAGTACTGCATTGCCACCACCACTATTGGATTCAGATCCAGTGGTTCCATCAATCATTACACCAACATCTGTCGTGCCAAAAGGCATTGGACCAACGCTTGCAGAAGATACTGCGTTACCACCAGAGACTTGAATGTCAACACTTGCTGAACTTGAAGCATTTAATGTTACTGATTGTGGGCCTTTTACGTAACCTCTAAACTGATAGGTTATTAAGGCACCCGCTGCAGAATCAGCCAGCAGCGATCCGTGACTCTCTGCGATTGCGGAAAGACTTAACGAGCTCCCACCTGCTCCACCACTAAAGGTGGATGTTGAGGTGGCAGTTCCCATGGAGGAGGTTCCGGTTGTCGTTAAATTCCAGCCGCCTGGCGATAATGTCCAATTTATAAAAGGTAGCGTGGAGTTTGACCCGGATACTGTGCGAACCTCCCACAAAATATCGGGGGCTGATTGGCTTTGGGCAAGAACAGAGAAAAGTATTATGAAAATCAGGGAAAGGAATATTTGTCCCAAAAGAGAACTCGGCCGCTTGAAAGTTTCCTCAAACCAAGATCCCATATAATACCACCTTTAGGAGTCAGTTATTGCTGAAACTTTAATGGTATCAAAAATCTAAGTCAATTTTAATTTGGCTAGAGTTTAGGGAACTACTGCAATAATCTTGAATTTAACTTCTAGGCTCATTTTTCTTCCAAAGACCAACCAATTTTGTACGAACCTGCTCATATGGTTCATTTGGTAACCTCCGCCCAAATCTTGTATTTGACCAAGCAGCAGCCAGTTCTTTACCTGTTTCTGTTAGAAAATATACCCTACTTCTACTTCCGATCTTTCCAGAGCCATTAAAGGAAACAAGCTGCAATTCGCATAGATCACTTAAGGCACTATAGGCCGAGCCTTCCCTATTTAAAACAGGCACTCTAAATCTAGAAGTCTCTTTGCTCTTAGCAAGAATTTCAAATGAAGTAAGGGCCTCTTCTCTTCTGTGAAGGATCCCTAAAATTTCTAAATGATGATTTCTAAGCCAATCAGGTTTTATGGGAGTCGCTAAGGAACTTGCATATACATCTATTGGACGTGAGCGACTTGAATGTGAAGTCTGAATCTTATCATCGTCGTGATGGCCTAGATGCCAAGGCTGAGGTTTACACAATCCAAGTGTTTCAAGAGTTTCCAGAACCACTCCAAGCATAATTCTATCTTGAGATTTCGGTTTTGATATATTGCCAGCTTTTTTTAGAATTTCAGTTGAAGTGAACATTCTTCCAGGAAGATCCAAAAACAGTTGCGCAGTAGAATCAAATAAATTTTCAGTTTCTTCTCCGGTAGCTAAAGATTTAAATAAACCTACGGGTGAGCCCCTCCATGGAAGATTACTACGTTCAGATACGGAGGCATTAGCATATGCCGAGGTCATGTAATGGATACAATCAGAAAATTCTATATCAGCAGCTCCTTTTTTTGCTGTTTTAAGAAATATCGCAGCCGAAAGTTGAACCATTGTTGGAACTTGGGGCTTTCCATGAGCAGATTCTGAACTTAATAGACTCAATTCTGCAGCGGTACCAACTATTTTTTGAAATGCCTCCTTCCTTCTCAAAAGACAATAATTTGAAGATCCGTTAAACTCTCCATCTTTATTCGGGCCTTCAAATGAACGTGGCAATCTATTTGAAAAGTTAAATTCGACTCTTGATAGATCAACATTACAAGGAACTTTTTTCGCTAATGAGATTGTAAGATCGGGAATATAAACTCCAGTTCCTTCCCTACCGTGAATCATTATTAATGCAGATTTTTCATATTTAGATCGCGCAGCATCCTTAAACATTCTTTCAAATCTTAATAATAGAGGATCTCCAGACAGATCGGCGCGCAGAATCCTCTCGGCCATTTTTGAGGATAGACCGATCTGGTCTGTCCTATCTAAACCACCGTTAGAACTATTGATGCCTGATAAATCAAAGTCGTCCCCATTTTTTGGAGGATCTAAAAAAATCATAAAGACTTTATAAATAATGAAATTAAGTCAAAATAAAGAACAACTTGAAAATCGAAATTGGCACGCCCGAATCACGGCGCAAAGCGCCGCTTGTGACTAGCTTCTTTATTATGCAGCCTCCGGCTGCATCGGTTCAAGTCCCTTCGGGTGTTGTGATCTTTAGCTTCTCAGAGAAATATCAAAGAAACTCTGGCACGCCCGAC
>JAWXBT010000277.1:0-4238 GCA_034440315.1 bacterium | reverse complement strand
CTTTTGTCTGTGCTCGGAAGAAAGCCTAAAAGTCTTTGCCAGTAAACTTTTGAATGAATATGTAAAACACACTCAATAGATGCAGCGCATTCATAAATTGCAGCATGTGTTAGCGATTCCGAAGAAGCTTTTTTTGATCCAATGCAGCGTAACCAGTTTTTACTGAAATCATATTCAGTAACCAATGAGAAATCTTCTTTTTGCAACAATTCAATATGACCTATTTGTGTGGCTGAAATTAAGAATTGATTATTGCTTGTTCTAATACTGACGTTTCCAAACCCTATTCCATCTGGATAAACACCGATCAGTCCCTTTTGCCAAAGATTCTTTCTTGCTGCAATTATTTCACTTAAATTAATCTCGATTGGTGTCGGCTTTTCTTGCCAATCATAACTAAATTTTATATAGCCTTCATCAATTGTCATTGCATTTGATATTCAGGAAAAAGTTTCGCAAGTCCTTCTTCGCTTGCTTTACAAATACCCCTCTCCGTTATTAGAGCAGTTACAAGTCGTGCTGGAGTAACATCAAAACCATAATTAAGAGCTTTAGACTTCGCAGGCGTTAGAAGTACTTCCTTAATTTCTCCATCAATGAGTCCTGAAATATATTTAACTTCTCTTTCATCTCGCTCCTCAATAGGAATTTGTTTGCCATCTTTAATACTCCAATCAATGGAGAATGAAGGTAGTGCTACATAGAATGGAACTTTATTATCATTAGCTGCCAAGGCTTTTAGATATGTACCTATTTTATTGGCTACATCTCCATTTCTGGCAGTTCGATCAGTTCCAACAATAACTAGATCAACCATGCCATTTTGCATTAAGTGTCCACCAGTATTGTCAGCTATAATTGTATGCGGAATTTTAGCCTGTTTCAATTCCCATGCAGTAAGGCTTGCACCTTGATTTCTGGGTCGCGTTTCATCTACCCAGACATGAACTCGAATTGCTTTTTGATCGGCAAGATAAATTGCTGAAGTTGCTGTGCCGTATTTTACACAGGCTAGCCAGCCAGCATTACAGTGAGTAAGAATATTTACAGGCTTGCCTCCTTTCTCTTTGCTAATTTCTTCTATTAACTTTAATCCGTGCTGACCAATGCTATAGCAAGTTGCAATATCTAGATCTAAAATTCTATTCGCCTCATTTTTTACAATTTCTAGAAGATCTTTTGATGCGATATTTTTTAAAACTAATTCCTTAGCTCGTTGCACTCCCCAAGCAAGATTTACCGCCGTTGGCCGAGTTGCAATGATCTTTTGAGCAACCTCTTCAATATATAATCTTGTAATTTCTTTTGTGGATTCTCTTACGGCTAAATACATTCCAAAAGCACCACAGACTCCTAATAAAGGTGCTCCCCTAACATGCATATCAGAAATAGCAGTACACATCGAAGCAACTGAAGTGATCTCCTCGACAACAAATTGATGCGGCAAATGCCTCTGATCAATAATTTCTATAGATCCATTCTTGGTAAGCCAAATCGTCTGTTCAGGGGTCGTAACTTTGAAATCCATCGAAGTTATCATAAAGATTAAGAAAATATTTATTTAATCCTACAGCCTTCTATAAATCCTAACCACATATATTCCTACAGTTGATTCACATTGAAACTCAACGTAGAATGGGAATCCGCCTGATCTTTCAAACTATAATATCTGTAATAAATTAAACGAGTCCTTGGGTGATATAAGCCTTAATTAGATAGTTATCCCAATAAGTAATTTCCGAATACTTTTCTTAGGAAAGTTTTTTTGGACTTACGATATCACCCAAGGATTCGTGTCATTTTTTAAGGTTCTTTTAAAAGCGCGATCTTCTGAGTGAGTTAATTATCAAAACTTTCACAGAAGATCGCGCCTCTAAGGGGTTTGAGCCTCTGTAGCGTGATTGAGAGAGATACTTCAGAGGGAGATTGAATAAAGGTGTCACAAGATGAGAAAGTGACGGACAAAGATCAAAAGCCGCCGGAAGGAAACAAGCGAGTTTCTGTTCAAGCGGCTACGTCTTCTGCCGTCTTGCACCAGCCGCCAGAGCGTCTGGTTGTGATCGATGATCGACCGCCTCCTGGAACAAGGAAGCCGCCGTACGATCAAGCCTGAGTCGCCTCAGAGTCGAAACATTGCGAGTCGAATCTTCCATCCTTCGGAAAAATTCGGCTCGCAAGAGACTCTCATCTAGTTTTCCCAATAAGTAATTTCCGAATACTTTTTCTGTTGAAAGTCCAAATAAAGATTTTCTTTCAGAAAGTTCTTTTTCGACTTAAGATATTTATTGTAAAGGTTTTATCAAAAATGACACGAGTCCAAACGAACTACCTAACTTAGAGTAACGCCTTCAAGTTTGAGCAAAAATCTCTTGGCTTTTAATCCCCCAGCATACCCAGTGAGATTATTATTACTTCCTATCACTCTGTGACATGGCAAAATAATACAGAGTGGATTAAGACCATTTGTTCTGCCGACAGCCCTAACTGCTTTTGGTGACTTAACCAGCTTGGCCTGATCTTTGTAGGATCTGGTCTCACCGTAAGGAATCTTTGCTAAAGATTCCCAAGTACGATTTTGAAAATCAGTTCCACTTAAATCATAAGGAATGTCGAAAGTTCTTCTCTTTCCCTGAAAATATTCTGTCAACTGTTTCATTGCCTTTTTAATGAGTGGCGTTTCTAACTTCTGCATTTTAGAAATGTCTTGCTTAAACTTAAACCAATGTTGTTCAAAAATGATCGCCTGGAGGTTTTTAACATTTGAAACTACATATAATTTTCCGATAGGTGTTTTGATTTTTTGAAAATATAGGCTCATTATTGACTTCAAAGTTTTGAAATTTTTTCTAAATGGAGTTAATAGAGATATAGTATTTTCTCCTTACCAATACTATAGTTATCCCAATAAGTAATTTCCGAATACTTTTTCTGTTGAAAACCTTCGGTTTACTTAAAACATTTAGTTGGGATAACTATTTATCAGCCCTGCGAAGGATCTTAGGTCCAAATAAAGATTTTCTTTCGGAAAGTTCTTTTTGGACTTACTATGGTCTATTGTTTGATTATGAAAACACTAAAAAAGTTAATTCATGGAAACCGTGCCTGGGCAGAGAATGTAAAGTCACAAGATCCTGAATTTTTTCAAAAACTTTCAAAGCAGCAATCCCCAGAATATCTTTGGATTGGTTGCTCCGATAGCAGGGTTCCAGCTAATCAAATTGTTGGCCTTCCTCCTGGCGAGATATTCGTACATCGCAATGTTGCAAACATAGTTGTTCATACTGATTTCAACTGCCTTTCAGTTATTCAATATGCGGTAGCAGTGCTCAAGGTGCGACATATAATTGTATGCGGACACTATGGTTGCGGTGGAGTTCAAGCTGCTCTCGGCAATAGCCAGCTAGGACTTATAGATAATTGGTTGAGACACATCAAAGATGTTTTTAGAAAACATGAAAAATCATTGTCGAAAATTTTAGATGATCGAGTTCGACTAAACCGATTATGTGAACTTAATGTAATTGAACAGGTTAATAATATTTGTCATACAACGATGATTCAAGAAGCCTGGCGATCTGGACAAGAACTTTCAGTTCATGGTTGGATTTACGGAATTAATAATGGACTTATAAAAGATTTAAACGTCTGTATAGCTAAGCAAGAAGAAATTGGAGAAATTTATAGGATGGCAACACAGCAGGGAAATGATTAGAAAGTTCTTGTCATTTCTCGAAAGCCATAAATTTAAATTCGCGCTCAATATCGGATAGGATTATTATTGAAGCTATCCGATATGAATTCCGACATACTAAAAGAGTTGATAATTATAAGAAGAGGCTATTGAATTGCATCCACTTTTTCACTTAATAGTTGGACTCAAAAACATCAGTTACGCCGAAAAAGCTCCATAAGCTCATCCATCTTCGCATTAGCATCTCTTTGGTCTTTGGAGTTGATCGCGTCTTTGACACACATCTCCAGGTGTTTTTCTAAAACTACTGATTCAAGTGATTTCAATGCTGCTCTAATAGCTTGAATTTGGGTGATGATCTTTGGGCAATATTCTCGCTCCGTGATCATACGCTTTACCCCGTCAAGCTGCCCAGAGATGCGATTTATCCTATGCACTTCTTTATTGTGATATGGGTGCTGCTTAATCGACTCGGTTTCGCCACAACATTTTGCTAAGTGATTTTTAGCCATACCTACCTTGAAAATTTGAGACCTCATCCTTACCT